>CAVJEZ010000055.1:0-10197 GCA_963648625.1 Odoribacter splanchnicus | reverse complement strand
GATAATCCTGTAACGGTCGTGAAGAATATAGCCTTCCTGAAGACTTACTGCCGAATACGAATCCTCTGCCACTGGCTGTCCCTCCTCAAAATGTCCGAAAACGCTGTTCCTGTGCTTTTTTCTGCCATTGTGTTGCCGAACTTCATCTGTATCTATTCAGAAATAAGGCAGCCTGGCTCCTCATGCCTGCCAGGGCGCTTATGCTGGCAAGGATACTGTTTCTTCTGAAGTTCATCGACCGGTTTACAAGAATGTTAGCCGGATCCGTTTTCCCGCTGTTATTTCCCATCTGGAGCCGGCCTTGTCTTCGGTCCAGCACCAGCTGGCTTCACAGTGTCAGTCCCTTTGTGTTTATTGCCATCTGCCGATGTTCCTTTGGGTCCGGCACCGGAAGGATTCACTGCGCCAGTCTCCTTTTGAGCCTTGCCGTCTGCCGGTTTCGTCTTGGTTCCTGCAGCAGAAGGACTCAAAGCATCAGGCTTCTTTTGAGCCCTGCCATCCGCCGGCGTCGTTTTGGCTCCGGAATCAGAAGGATGTACAGCGTCAGTCTCCTTCTGCTTATTCCCTTCTGGCGAGTTCTTTTTTGCTAATGAGTCACAGGGCTTTGCCGCCTCACTTCCCTGTTTGCCAGCTGAAGGTGCTGCCGGCTTTATTTGCTCTTTGCCAGCTGGAGCTTTTTCAGAGTTTGACTCAGGTTCGCTGGGCAAACTCTTCCAGACCAGACACACAACCACCAGTGCCAGAAAAAGCGCACTCCCAATAAGGGCAAAGCGGCGTCTGTCCTTTCTCTCAGGATTCTGCCTGGGCTGAGAAACAGGCACACAAAATTCGACCACCTGCGCTGTGATATTATCAGGGCCGCCGGCATCTATAGCAGCGCTGACCATGAGTGAAACTTTTGAGGATGCGGGTACAGACTGGGACAGGATGCCTGCAAGCCTGTCCTCTGGGACAGGCCCCCACAGACCGTCTGAACACAGCAAATAAGAGCTTCCTGCTTCAATACTGAATTTCTCTACGACACATCTGGAAATATCAATATTGCCACCAAGAGACTGTGTAATCACGTTTTTGGGAGCCTTTTCAGCATCCTTGGCGGATATGACGCCTGCCTGCAGCATTTCCTGAACGGCAGAATGGTCGTGCCCTATCTGCTTCAGCCTGCCGCTGCTGAAAACATACAGACGGCTGTCACCTGCATGGATGAAGTATCCGATTCCTCCGGACACGAGAAAAGCTACGATTGTAGAGCCGCAGCTGCTTAAGGCAGGATTTTCCTGCCCGATCTCCTGAACTTTTTCATCAGCATACAGCAAGGCGTCCCGCAGCAGGTCTTCAGGAGCGCCAGAATGTGACTCAAAGTACTCCTTAAACGATGAAATCGTTCTCTTAGAAGCTTCCTGTCCGCCTGCATAGCCGCCCATACCGTCGGCTACAATGAACAGTTCGCCGGCAGGCAGGCTGAACCAGCCAAAGGAATCCTCGTTTTTCTCACGCACCAGGCCGGTATGAGTTGCCTGGCCTACAGAAAAATCAGTTATATTTCTAGACATTCTGAGGAATCTCCACAATCACATACTTGGCGTTACCCATTTCAAGGACATCGCCGTGGTGCAGCTCAAACTGTCCTATGGCATCCTTGCCGTTCAGCAGAGAGCCGTTTGTAGACAGCTTGTCCTCAAATATAAACTTCTTGTTCCTGTAGAGGATGACGGCATGCTCTTGGGACAATTTGCTGTCGCTTATAGTGATAGTGGCGCCACTTCCCCTGCCAATGATCTCGCGTCCCTCGTGCAGAGGATAGAAAGCGCCCTCCTGACTGGCATCATAAGACACAAGGAAGCCGACAATGCGGCTTGTGCCACTTTTTTTGTCCTGGGGACGCACTATGATTGTACGTTCCGGTGCAGCAGGGGATTCATTAAGCACCACGGTATGGGTTTCCATGCCGCCTGCGGTGGGAATACTTCCTGTCTGCTCCATATTGATTGTCCGTACAGACTCGTAGTTTTCCGCCGGGGAAGCCTCCTTGGGATTGTTGCTCGCACTCTCACCGCACCAGGGACAAAACTCTGCACCATAGGGAATTATATGCCCGTTTGAACAGCGCGAAAAATTTTCAGTCTTTGCCATGACAGCCTCCTACAGGTTTGCAACGCCGATCTGCCTGATGACAGCTTCAGCTTTGCCAAAATACAATTTGTCTCCGGGCTTCAGATATGCCGGGCGCGATATGCGCGTTCCATTTAAATAGATGCCATTGGTAGATTTCAGGTCCTCAATTCTGCATTCGTTTGCTGACACCACAAGAACTGCATGATGTCTTGAAACCGTAGGTTCTTCAAGGATGATAGCATTGTCCCTGCTTGTTCCTATGGTCACCCTGCCGCATGGCAATGGGAAAGTCATGCACAATTTCTGAAATTCTATAACAAAGGGGCTGGTTTCATCATTTTGCGGCAGGACAGACGGCAGTTCCATCTCTTTAACGGCAGGCTTTTTGCGCATAAGCAAAAAAACAAGAAGTATAAGCAGGACGGCTGCAATCGCGATGGCTGCATAAACATGCTTCCTGTCAAAACCGAAAAGCTTCACTGCAGAGTCAGGGACAGCCACTGAAAACTTGCTTGTTTTCTCCTTATTTTCTGAAATCACCGTCAGCACGCATTCTGTATCGCCCGCTTTTGCGAATGATACCCCGGAAAGGTCAAAAGCAATACTGTATCTGGCTTCTGAAATTTTGTTGCGCCTGTTCAGGACAGATATTATTGCAGAGGAGATTGCAAGCGGAGATGTACATTCTTCATAAGAACCATTGGTCTTGTCAGAGAAATCCCTTATGGCTTTCAGGTAGCTAGCGTTCTTTGCCTCCTTGTCAGGCAGGCCGATAACGTAAATCACAACGCCGCTATCTGCAGCTTTCCTGATGATTGCCGAAGTATCACGTTGCCTTCCTTCATCATGTCCGTCCGTGATAACAAGCAGCGTTTTGTCGCCTTCATTCTCCTGCAAAAGGGAAACTGCTGAATCGACAGTCCCGTACAGTTCGGTTTTGCCGCCGCCCTGCTTAATCAGTTCCAGGGAATCTATGACCTGCTTTTTGTCTGTTGTGAAAGGGGTATGCAGCTGGATGGTATCGTTAAAGGACAGGACGGCAATACGGCTGTCCTGGCTGACATGCTTCACATAATTCTGAATGGAAATCTTGATGGCAGACAAATATTCCGCTGTCAGGCTTCTGCTTGTATCTATGGCAACAAGCAGGTTCTGCTGCTTTGTATCCTGGATTTTCTGTATTTTTTTGGACTGAATCTTTTTGTCAGTTCCTGCCACTGTCATATACACATCATCTACGGACGGTGCAGGACTTTTGTACTCAATCGTCAGCTGAGGCCATGCATGCGCATCAATATTGCCGATCACGCTGTCGTCAGCACATGCCGTGGCCACTGACAGCAGCAGGACAAAACATGATATCATTGTCTTTACAAGCATGAAAACCTCCTATCGCACACTGTACTTAATCCGGTATGAATCGAGAAAGCTGATGATATCCGCTGATGCATACGAAACATAGTATTGTCCAGAGTATTGTCCGCTGTTGTCCTGAAGAAGCAGTGTATTGATGCCGACAACACAGCCGTTCTCATTAATAAGGGGGCCGCCGCTGTTGCCCTGCGATATCTTTGCACTATGGACAATTAAATTTGACTCGCCGTTGCGAATGACATTTATTTCTCCGGAAGTTGATACCACTTCCGGCAGGCCGTCCCATTTTATCGCATCTACAAGCATGCCGGGATACCCCCAGGCATATACCTTCTCATTTCTGCCTGCAGCCATCGTGAACGGCAGCGGTGTGCCGACAGATCTGCCAACATCCAGTGCGGCAAAATCCTTATGCCGCCCTTTGGCAACGCCAATAATGCGTGCCTGGTATCTTCCGATAATTCTGTTGCCGACAGTGACGGTGCTGGCATTGTCAACAACATGCCTGTTGGTGACTACTGTATGCCCGTTGACAAAAAAACCGCTTCCTAAGGAATAATTGCCATTACGCAGCCTGGCCAGCACTATTACGGTAGCTTTCTCGGAATTGCGCATTTTCTCTGCAAAATCAGACTGCCGGGGCGCAGTTCCAGGCCGGGATTCCTGCAAGGCAGGCGGAGCCGGATTTGGTGTGTCAGCATTTTTTTTGGAAGGCAGGAGAAAGTAAGCAAGCAGGATGACTGCAGCAATTGCGACAATGAAGTAAGCAGGAGTTTTATGCCCCGGGGCCTTCCTGGCAACAGCCATCCTTCCCTGAAGATGAGAAATGATATCAGAACCGGATATATTCAGGTTGCCAAGCCTGATACGGCTGGAAGCAGTAATATGTTTCTGCCTCACCCTGATACCGTCAACAAAGGTGCCGTTTTTTGACTGCAGATCACGCAGGAAATACGTCCCGTCTGACAATTTTTCGGCAGAGCAATGCTTTCTGGAAACGCTCATGTCGGAAAAAACGACATCGCAGGCTCTGTCACGGCCTATGATGACAGTCTGCACAGGAGAGACCTTTCCATGAGAGCCTGGCTTTCCTGACAAATCAGCGCCGCAGGATGCACAAAATGGTCCACCGGGAACGACTGGCTTATGACATCTTGGACACAGCATGGCTTACAATTTATCCGGTATATCCCTGACGGGCTGTTTTTGAACAGGCAAATCCGGTACAGCCGGCTGGGCCGGCTCAGAAAGTCGGGCAGAACGGCTGTCACTCTTCGGGGCCTTCCTGGCACGGTAATTTGATCTTGCTGCTTTTTGCGCCTCTATTGCTTCCGCAGCCTGCTGAGCCTCTCTTGAGCGCTGGACCCAGTATTCTGCATATCTTCTGTTTTCTTCGTATGCTATTCTTTGAAGCTGTTCTCTTGCCATACGACTGCCATTAGACGCCGCCAGATTAAGCCAGGCTATGCCGTTTCGCACGTCCTGGCGCACGCCAAATCCAAAGAACATTGCCTGCCCTAGAACAAACTGAGCATCAGCCATGCCTGCCCTTGCCGGCTCTATCATAAGAGATACGGCATAAGACGGATTTTTGGGCACTCCTATGCCCCAATAATAACACCTGCCCAGGTTGAACATGCCTCCATAAAAACCTGCACTGGCGGATTTCTGATAATACTCGATGGCCTTTGCGTACTGGCCATTTTCTTCGTAGTCGCAGCCCCTGTTATTATCCATCATGGCGGATTCCCAGGGCGAGCTGCAATTCATGCTGGCACAGCCCATGACAAAGAGGCATGCCAGACATAACATGAATTTCTTAAACATGGCTTTTTCCAGGTCATCTACGTTTCAGGAAGTTTCAGGAAGAAGTTTTTCCTGACGAGGCTCGACCACGCAAAACAAGGCTTTTTACAGCTTGTCCGGAACATCCATGACTGGCTGTTTAGGCACCGGCTGTTCCTGGGGCGGACGGGTTCTGTTAGGTTGTGAAGATTTTCTGATGCCCATCGTCCGTTGTCCAGTCATCGTTGGCGGCTCCGCAAATTGAACAGAGTCCAGCCACTGCCTCACAGACCGTGTATGCGCATCAAGTATTTGATCTGCTTGTGATGTATCAGACAGTATCAGGGGGCGGTCAGAATATATATTAACGTAACTGGCAGGATATACACATTCCTGCTGCTTGCTGGAGCACCCAGCAACAAACAGGCACAAGAGGCACACTAAAACTATTTTGTTCACGGCTGGTACTCATTAGTCCCAAAGCCAATAACGTCCTGGCAGGCTGTCAGGAAAGCTCTCCTTGCCGGCAGGCTGGCTACGGATGCAGCGCCTGCCGGCAAAAATAAACAAAGCTGGCAGTAAAGCCTAGTTCTTCAGGCTGTGGATAGGAGCCGGGATACGCCCGCCCAGGGAGATAAAGCCAGAGGCATCGCCCTTGGGAACAGGGATGATGGTGGCTTCGCCAAGCAGGCCGCCAAAATGCACCTTGTCGCCCACGCCCTTGCCAGGAACAGGGATAAGGCGCACGGCCGTGGTCTTGTGGTTGATCATGCCTATGGCCATTTCATCGGCAATAAGGCCGGAAATGGTAGAGGCAGGCGTATCGCCGGGAATGGCAATCATATCAAGGCCGACGGAGCAGACGCTGGTCATGGCTTCAAGCTTTTCCATGCTCAAAAAGCCCGACGTGGCAGCAGCCTCTATGCTTGAGTCCTCGGAAACAGGGATAAAGGCGCCGGAGAGTCCGCCCACGGAAGAGGAGGCAAAGGCGCCGCCCTTCTTGACGGCATCATTGAGCATGGCAAGCACGGCAGTGGAGCCGGGAGTGCCCATGGCCTCAAGGCCGCAGCTCTGGAAGATTTCGCCTACAGAGTCGCCCACGGCCGGCGTAGGAGCCAGGGAGAGGTCAGCCACGCCAAAGGGAATGTTCAGGCGGCTGGCAACCTCGTTGCCAATCATCTCGCCCACGCGCGTCACCTTGTAGGCAGTGGTCTTGATAACCTCGGCCACGCCACGGAGGTCCAGCTTCTTGCCAGTCTCCCTGGACTTTTCCAGGGCCCTGTCAATGGCCTTCTTCACAACGCCAGGTCCGGAAACGCCGACATTGATGACGACATCGGGCTCGCCCACGCCAAGATAGGCGCCGGCCATGAAGGGCACGTCCTGCGGGATGTTGGCAAAAACCACCAGCTTGGTGCAGCCAAAGCCGCCCTTGTCAGCCGTAGCCGCTGCCGTGGCCACAATCTGCCTGCCCATCAGGGCCACGGCATCCATGTTGACGCCTGCCCTTGAACTGGCAACGTTGATGGAGGAGCAGACCCTCTGCGTCGTGGCAAGAGCCTCGGGAATGGACTCGATGAGCGCCATGTCACCGCGGGCAAAGCCCTTTTCCACCAGGGCGGAATAGCCGCCGATAAAATCGACATTGGCCTTGAAGGCCGCTTCGTCCAGGGCCTGGCAGATGCGCACCATGGCCTTGGGTCCGAAGGGAGCTGCCACAGTGGCTATGGGGCTTACGCTGATGCGCTTGTTGACAACGGGTATGCCGTATTTGTCGCCGATCTCATCGCAGATGGAGACAAGATTGTGGGCGTATTTTTCAATCTTGGCCCTGACGTTGCCGATAAAGAGGTCAAGGTCATGGCTCACGCAGTCAAAAAGAGTGATGCCCAGGGTGACTGTGCGCACATCAAGGTGCTCGTTGCGCACCATATCAAGAGTACTGATAACTTCGCGTTCTGAAAGCATTTTTACCTGCCTGCCGCCCGGGGCGGTACGGGTGTGTCCTGTTTGCTGATTTAATACAAAGCCGGCCTAGAAATCGGCAATGCGGTGCATGGCCTCAAAGATGTCCCTGTGCTGGACAGAGGTATTGAGCCCCATGTCCCTGCCAACGCTGTGCAGCTCGCGCCTTAAGCGGCCGATGTCCACGGAGACAGGAACCTGCACCTCAAGCACGAAGAGGGCGTGGTTTTCCCCGCCATGCCCCAGGACTGCCTTGATGTTCTCTATATTAATGTTGTGCCTGGCAAAGACACGGGCCATGGCTGCAATAAGGCCGGGGCCGTCAGGACCGTCCGTTGTAACCACATAGGGCTCGGAGGACGTGCTTTCGCTGAAGGATCCGGAGGAAGCCGTCCTGATCAGCACGGAGATGTCGTGCCTGTCCTTCTCAAGAAGCTTTTCAAGGGAGGACTGCAGTTCGGGGATGGACAGGCCGTCAGGCGCCTGGACGATAAAGATAGCGGCGAATTCCGCACCCAGGATGCTCTGTGTCAGCTGTATGATGTTGCAGTTGTTGTCGCGCAGGCCGGAGCTTACGGTTGCAACAATGCCGGGACCATCCTTGCCAAGAAAGGAAATGGAGAGATTCTGCATAGATAAACCTGTATAAAGGGTAAACATCTCCGCCCTGCAGGCCTGTGGCCGCAAATCCGGCACAGGGAAAAACGCAAAAAGCACAAGGAGGATCTGTCTCAGACGGTATGCCGGAACAATATGGAAGAAGGCATACTACCTGACAACGCCTTCTTTAGCAAACAGGGAGACATGCTGAACCGGCCTTTGCAAAATGGCCGTATGCGCCTGATTTCACATATCCTGCCACATATCCTGAAAGATTGGCAGCAGGCTTGACGCCATATAACCAATAGCTTAGGATTTTTGGATTATTATTATGACCCCCGACAGGGGTCGCAGGAGTTACTTGTGGAAGAGAAAAAGCAACAGGAAAAGGGCGGAAAGACCCCGAAGGTAAAGCTGGGGACAAAGTCTGCCCACGCCGCCTACTTTATGCCTATGCTTGAAGCCTTTGCCAGGCGCGGAAAGCTCAACGAAGTCATCAAGAGCAGGGCCGTCAAATCGTGCGACCTGCTGGATGCCGGAATTCCTCTTTTCCCCAACGACTTTCGCAAGGAACACGACATTGCCTGGATAAACGACAATTTTGAGCCGCTGCCGCCGGAAGAGCTGGAAAACAAGGAAGATGTCGTGGCCATCGCCGGACGCATCATCTCGCTGCGCAGCTTCGGCAAGGTCATATTCTTCCACATGCAGGACGAGACCGGCCGCATACAGTGCTACGCGTCCAAGGAGCATCTGGGAGACAGCTTTGCCATCGTGAAGAAGCTCGACGTAGGCGACATCGTCGGCATTTCGGGCCATCTTTTCCGCACCAAGACAAACGAGCTCACCGTTGCCTGCCGCACCATCAAGCTGATCACCCGTTCCATGCGCCCCCTGCCCGAGAAGTACCACGGGCTTACGGACACCGAGACCAGGTACCGCCAGCGCTACGTGGACCTCATTGTCAATCCGCGCACCAGGGAAATCTTCAAAAAGCGCAGCATCATAGTGAGCGAGGTGCGCCACCTGCTGGAAGAGCACGGCTTCATGGAAGTGGAAACACCCATGATGCACCCCATTCCTGGCGGTGCGGCAGCCAAGCCCTTTATCACCAAGCACAACGCCCTGGACATTGACCTCTACATGCGCATAGCTCCCGAGCTCTACTTAAAGCGCCTCCTTGTGGGCGGCTTTGAGAAGGTCTTTGAGGTCAACCGCAATTTCCGCAACGAAGGCATCGACACCAGGCACAATCCCGAATTCACCTCCTGTGAGTTCTACTGGGCCTATGCCAATTTCCATGACCTCATGGACATCACCGAGGAACTCTTTGCCAGGTGCGCCATGAAGGCCTGCGGCTCCACGGTCATCAAGTACCAGGACATGGAAATTGACTTAACCCCCGGCCACTGGCACAAGCTCACCTTCCATGAATCCCTTGAGAAAGTGGGCGGACACAGCCCCGATTTCTACAACGACTATGCAAAGGTGAAGGCCTATCTGCTTGAGAGGGGCTGCAAGGTGCCGGAAACGGATCCCCTGCCCAAGCTCCAGGCGCAGATATTTGACCTGGATGTAGAGGAAAAGCTCATCCAGCCTACCTTTATTTACCGCTATCCCCTGGAAATCTCCCCGCTCTCACGCCGCTGCGAGGACAATCCCCAGCTTGTGGACCGCTTCGAGCTCTTTGTCACAGGCAGGGAGCTGGCCAACGCCTTTTCCGAGCTGAACGACCCCATTGACCAGCGCTGCCGCTTTGAGGAACAGGTCCTTGAGCGCGAGGCAGGCGACGACGAGGCCCACTGCATGGACGAGGACTATGTCCGCGCCCTGGAATACGGCATGCCGCCGGCAGCAGGCGAAGGCATAGGCATTGACCGCCTGGTCATGCTCCTGACCGACAGCGCCAGCATCCGCGAGGTCATTCTCTTCCCGCTGCTCAGACCCGAAGTCTAGCGCAGGGCGCATTAAGGGAGGCCGGTCTTTGAGTTTTGCAACCTTTGTCGCCACAAGGTACCTTTTCTCACGGAGAAAGCAGGCCTTTATCTATGTGATATCGCTCATGTCCATCCTGGGCGTGGCACTTGGCGTTGCCGCCCTTGTGGTCGTGCTTGGCGTCTACAACGGCCTGACAACGGACATGCGCGACAAAATTCTGGGCGCGCAGGCACACGGCGTTGTTCTGGGCTCCCTGCCTGACTCCTTTGCCCTTGAGCCTGACATCATCAAAGTTGTTGAGGATACGCCCGGCGTCACAGGCGCCACGCCCTTTATCTACAGCGAGGTCATGCTTTCTGCCGGAACAGGCGTCAAGGGCCTTATCCTGAGGGGCATTGACCCGGACGGTGCGCCCAAGGT
>CAVJEZ010000054.1:0-10304 GCA_963648625.1 Odoribacter splanchnicus | reverse complement strand
GTACAGTTTCTGCCATCCCCCATCCCCCCGGCCAAAGGCAAGCGCTGTACGGAAAAAAAAGCCTGCCGGACGTTCAGGGGAACGCTGCAAGAACAGGGCTCTGACAAGCAAGGCTCTAAAAGATGCACCCGGATCCGCACAATGCTTGTGCAGGGCCGGGAAAACGCACAAAGAGAGGTTCGGTCCATGCGATCTGACGAAGAAAAAAATAAGACAGCCAGCAAAACAGCAAAAGAACCAGCAGGCAGGACAGCAAACAAAACAGCCCCAAAGCAGCCCGCACCTTCTTCCGCATGCGAATGGCTTGAGACCAACGGCCTGGGCGACTATGCCTCGGCGACAACCGAAGGCATAAACACCAGGCGCTACCACGGTTTGCTGGTTGCAAACTTAGGCGAGCTTGACAGGCACGTCCTGCTCTCCTCAACGGAAGACTGGCTTGTAAGTGGCACAGGGACATGGCCCCTGTCCTCAAGGCATCATCCCTTTACTGTCTATCCCGAGGGCGTCCGCCATCTCAAGGGCTTTGAGAGCAGCCCCTGCCCTGCCTTTGCCTATGAGGTCGGGGGCTTTCGCATTACAAAGAGCATAGCGCTTGTCCACGGACAGCATACCGTGCTTATGCGCTACCATGTGGAAAGCATCGCCCCCAAATCGCCTGCTGAGAGCCTGACCTTAAGAATTTCGCCGCTTCTGGCCTTCAGGTCCTTCCATGCCCTGACCCATGCCAACATGGATCTGCAGGTAAAGACCTATCCTGTGAACTCCGCTGCCAACGGCTTCAAGATCCAGCCCTACAATGCCCTGCCTGCCCTGTACATGCAGGTAAGCGGACTCTTTGACTTTCTGCCCTCGCCCGAATGGGTCAACGTTGTCGAATATCCCGTCGAGCAGGCCAGGGGCTTTGACTTTTCTGAAGACCTCTTCTCGCCAGGCCTGCTTGAAATACACCTGCTCCCGGGCGAGGATGTCATCGTCTCAGCCTCCACAAGCGAAATCAGGGCAGGACAGGACTCAGCCCAGCCCCTGGAAGCCATGTGGGCAGAGGAAATGGAGCGCCGCAGGGAAGCTGCCGCTGCAAAAGCGCATGCCAAGCTCAGCGCCCCTGAAAAGATTCTTGCCAGAAACTCGGCCTGCTTTACGACAAGGACGCCCTGCAGCCATGCCATGGTCATGGCTGGCTACCACTGGTTTGGGAGCTGGGGCAGGGACACATTAATCGCCCTGCCCGGCGTGACCTTCCTGGCCGGACGCATTGAAGACGGCATCGACGTGTTAACCGGCATGGCCAGGAATGCCTCCGACGGAATCATCCCCAACACCTATACAGGCGACGGGCATGCCGGCGGCTACAACAGCGTGGATGCCAGCCTGTGGTATGCCTGGGCCTGCCAGCTCCTGCTGGAAAAGCTGCGCAAGAGGAAAATGACAAAGGAGGCAGAGGACTTCCAGGATATCTGCGCTCCGGCCGTCTACGCCATCATCGACGCCTACCGCAAGGGACGGGTGCCCTTTGCGCGCGTGGCCTCCTCCAACATGCTTGAAGTGGGCACGCCCCAGACGCAGCTCACCTGGATGGACGCCCAGGTCAATGGCAAGCCCGTGACGCCAAGGTACGGCTATCCTGTGGAAATACAGGCCCTGTGGTACAATACGCTGGCCTTCGGCCATGCCCTGGCCCTGAAGAGGAATGATCCCGATCCCTGCCAGGCCAGATTTTTGCATGCCCTGCGTGCCGCTTTCGAGGCCAGGTTCGTGAAGGAAGACGGTTCCCTGTACGATGTCTGGCGCCACAGCAATGAAGGCGGGCCTGACGAGTCTGTGCGTCCCAACCAGCTGCTCGCAGTCTCCATGCCCTTCCCCATAGCTCCCGAATCATCCTGGAAAGCCATCGTTGAAAGGGCAGCACAGGATCTGCTGACTCCCTTCGGCCTGAGGACCCTTGCCCCGTCCGATCCCTGCTTCGCACCGCAGTACGCCGGGGATGCTGCCTCAAGGGACGGAGCCTACCACCAGGGCACAGTGTGGCCGTGGCTCCTTGGCCCCTATGCAGACGCCCTTGTCAAAACCTGCAAGGCTGCCTCCCCTGACAAGGCAAAGCAGCAGCGCGCCCTGGACAAGGCAGCCAGGAAGCTTCTGAAAACAATAACGCCGCTCTTTTCAAGGCACCTTGAAGAGGCCGGCACGGGCCATATTTCGGAAATCTTTTCTGCCACCGAGCCCTATGCTCCTGACGGCGCCATTGCCCAGGCATGGAGCGAGGGCGAAGTCCTGCGCATGCTTATGCTGCTGAAAAAGAATGCGCCCGAGGAATACAAGGCCTGGACAGAACGCCTGCACATGCCGGCCGTCTAAAGTTCCAGCCTGTCTTCCTGCTGTAACAATATCATGGCAGGATGCAACGCATATCCTGCCGCAGTATCGGTTTTTCCGGAGGTGAAGAACCATGCGTGTTCTTATGTTTGGATGGGAATTTCCTCCGCATATCAGCGGAGGCTTAGGATCTGCCTGCGAGGGCATAGTGCGTGCCCTGACAGCCAGGGGGACTGAGGTCCTTTTTGTCCTGCCCAAGCTTCTGGGTGGCGCGGCATCCCATACAGACGGCCTCACCATGTTCAGTGCCAACGGCACGCGCATCTGCTCTGTTTCCGAAGATGTCACCAGGACGCGCTTCTTCAGCAATGCCAGCTCCTACTGGCACAAGAACCTGCACACCGAAGTCGTTGACTCCATGCTCACTGCCTATGCCACGCCGAACTGGTATGAAAGGCAGTACGCCTCCTATACAAAATACCGTACAAAGGTGCAGGGCAGCAGCACCGAGCATGCAGGGGCATACCCCTGCGAGCAGGTCATCAGCATGCATGGCGGCTACGGGAAGGATCTCATGGCCGAGGTCTACAAGTATTCCCTGGCTGCACAGGTCATTGCCTCGCAGAACAATTTCGACGTGGTCCATGCCCACGACTGGATGGCCTATCCGGCAGGCATACTGGCCAGCCGCATATCGGGCAAGCCCCTTGTCGTCCATGTCCACGCCACCGAGGCAGACCGCAGCGGCGCAGGGATGAACCATGAGGTTGCCCATATAGAATACGAGGGCATGCAGGCTGCAGACAAGGTCGTTGCCGTCAGCCACTTCACCAAGAACCTCATCATGCGCATCTACAACGTGCCCGAGTCCAAGATTGTGGTGGTGCACAATGCCGTCTCGCGCAGCCAGGCCTCCCATGTCTACCATGCCCAGAAGCCCCAGGATGAAAAGCAGGTCCTCTTTATGGGCCGCATTACCTTCCAGAAGGGGCCCGAGTACTTTGTGGAGGCTGCCAGGCTTGTCCTGAACGTCATGCCCAACGTGCGCTTTGTGATGGCCGGGTCCGGCGACATGCTGCTGTCCATGGTCTCGCGCGTCGCCCGCTACCGCATGGGGCGCCGCTTCACCTTCACCGGCTTTCTCAAGGGCCATGAAGTGGAAAACATGTATGCAGCCAGCGACCTCTATGTCATGCCCAGCGTCTCCGAGCCCTTCGGCATTGCGCCGCTGGAAGCCATGGTGTACGACGTGCCGGTCATCATGAGCAAGCAGTCCGGCGTGTCCGAGGTCATCACCAATGCCCTGAAGGTGGACTTCTGGGATGTCCGCAAGATGGCAGCCTGCATCTGCGCAGTGCTTGCCTACCCTGCCCTGGGCCAGTACATGGTGCGCAACTGCCAGGAAGAGCTCAAGTCCATCCGCTGGGACAATGCAGCCATCAAGCTGAACCGTATCTACAACGAACTTGCCAAGAGGTAGTCATATGCCTTCAGTCTGTTTTTACTTTCAGGTTCATCAGCCCTACCGCCTGAGAAACTACTCCTTCTTCGACATCGGCCACAACCACATGTACGAAGACGAGGAAGCCAACAAGGCCATCATGCTGAAGGTCGCAGACAAGTGCTATCTGCCCATGAATGCCCTTCTGCTGCGCCTCATTGAACGCTACCAGGGCAGGTTCAAGTTCTGCTTCTCCATGTCCGGCGTCTTTATCGAGCAGATGCAGCAGTATGCACCGAAGGTACTGCAGAGCTTCAAGGACCTTGTGGCTACAGGATGCGTCGAGGTCCTGGCCGAGACCTATGCCCATTCCCTGGCCTTTCTCTTCTCGCCTGAGGAATGGCAGGAACAGATCCGCGTCCACGATGCCCTTGTGAAGGAACACTTTGGCGTGACGCCCACGGCCTTCCGCAACACCGAGCTCATCTACAACAACGACATTGCCCGCATGGCCGAAGAAATGGGCTACAAGGCCATCCTCACCGAGGGTGCCGACCAGGTCATCAACTGGCGCAGCCCCAACTTCTGCTACCAGCCGGCCAACTGCCGCCGCATACGCCTGCTGCTGAAAAACTACCGCCTCTCTGACGACATTGCCTTCCGCTTCTCCAACCAGGCCTGGGAGGAATACCCGCTTACTGCCGACAAGTACGCCTCCTGGCTCTTCAGCCTCAACGGCCATGGCGAGACCATCAACCTCTTCATGGACTACGAGACATTCGGCGAGCACCAGTGGGCCGAGACCGGCATCTTCCAGTTCATGGAAGCCCTGCCCGGATTAGTGCTCGCCAATCCGGACTTCAGGTTTGCGACGCCTACGGAAGTGGCAGAGTCCTGCTCCCCCATGGCCCGCCTGGACATCCCGAACTACATTTCCTGGGCCGACGCCGAGCGCGATCTCTCTGCCTGGAGGGGCAACGACCTGCAGGACGATGCCATGGGCGCAGTGGCAGCCCTTGAAGACAATGTCAAAAAGACAAAGGATCCGGATCTTCTGCGCGTCTGGCGCCGCATGACCACGTCGGACCATTTTTACTACATGTGCACCAAGTTCTTCTCTGACGGCGATGTGCACAAGTACTTCTCCCCCTACGAGACGCCCTATGACGCCTATATCTTCTATATGAACGCCCTGGCAGACCTGGAGCTCACGGTGCGCCACAAGCTGGAAGAACAGGGCGTCAGCAGCAGCGGCAAAAAGGCCCCGAAGCGCAGCGATGCAGAACGGGCAGCCATAGCCTTTGAAGACGATATCGCTGACAGCAAAAAGGCACCGGACGGGCCGGAAACGCCTGTTATCCGCCTCTAGGCCCGGGTATTCCGGGCCGTGCGCTATATATCTGCATATCCTGATACCCGGATACGCAGTTGCACGGCCGGCCTGCAATACGGTAAAAAATATGCCGCACGGGATCTGTCCGGTACAGAGCCTGTGCGGCAAAATAATACGTTGCTCACAATATTTTACCCACAATATATCGCTCTAAGGAACTTCTAACGCGCCTCAGGCATCGGAAAGGTCCTCAGAAGGAGCCTCAATGGATTACGGAAACATCACACTGTTTGAGACCTCATGGGAAGTCTGCAACAAGGTAGGCGGCATCTATACCGTCGTCAGCAGCAAGGTCCTGCAGGCTGTCGAGAATTTTGGCGAGAACTACTGGCTGCTTGGTCCCGACTTTGGCAACAATGCCGATTTCGAGGAAGACACAGGGCCTTCGTTCGATCCTGTCCGCACCACGCTGAAGCAGCACAACCTCAAATGCCGCATAGGCCACTGGCTTGTCCCCGGCAATCCCAAGGTCATTCTGGTGGACTTCAGCAATTTCTGCAACCAGAACCAGCTCCTCTACGACTACTGGAAGCTCTACAACGTTGACTCCATGTCAGGCGGCTGGGACTACGTGGAACCGGTCATGTTCGCCACTGCCTGCGGCGAGGTCATCAAGACCATCTACCAGCACTTTGTGGAGCCTGTGGGCATGCCTGCAGTAGCCCATTTCCACGAGTGGATGTGCGGCGCAGGCCTTTTGCACCTGAAGCGCTTCTGCCCGACCATAGGCACTGTCTTCACCACCCATGCCACCATGCTGGGCAGATCCATGTGCGGCAACGGGCGCGCCCTCTTCACTGCGGACATGGACAAGACCCTCAATCCGCGCCAGGAAGCGGACAGGCTGAACATCACGGCCAAGCATTCCATGGAATCCACCTCGGCCAGGGAAGCCGACTGCTTCACCGCTGTCAGCGAGCTCACGGGATCCGAGGCTGCCACCCTGCTGGGCAAGGCTCCGGACGTGGTGACGCCCAACGGCCTGGATCTGCGCCTCATCCCCGATTTCAGCGCCACACGCCTGAAGCCCGGGCTCATGCGCAAGGTCATCCTTGAAAAGGCTTCAACACTGCTGCGCAGGCAGCTGCCCGAGGACACCTGCATTGTCATGACCTCCGGTCGCTATGAATTTGTCAACAAGGGCATAGACGTCTTTCTGGAAGCCCTTGCCGGCATCAACGGCCAGAAGAACAAGGACCTGCCCCATATCCTGGCCATCTGCGCCGTCATGGGCGGCCATTACGGCGTAAACGAGGCTGCAGTCAGCGGCGATGCCAATGCCAAGCCCGCAAACGGGGAATACTGGATTACCTCCCACAACCTGCACAACCCGGACAGCGACCCCATTCTCTGCAGCTGCAAGCGCCTGGGCCTCACCAATGCCCCTGACAGCAATGTGTCCGTCATCTTTGATCCGGCCCAGCTGAACGGCGACGACGGATTCTTCAACCTGGCGTATGCAGACCTGCTCACAGGCTGCGACATGGGCGTCTTCCCGTCCTGGTACGAGCCCTGGGGCTACACGCCCGAGGAAAGCTGCGCCTACAGCGTGCCTGCCGTGACAACGGATCTGGCAGGCTTCGGCCTGTGGGTGCGCACCAACTGCCGCTCAGGCAAGAAGAAGACGGGCGTGGACATACTGTCCCGCCGCCAGCAGACATCAGCCGAAGTGGCCCAGGCCCTGCAAAAGGACATCTCAGCCTACGCAAGGCTGTCCGAAGAAGAAAGGGGGCATCTGCGTGCGGCTGCCCGCGAGACTGCCGGCAAATGCGACTGGACGCACCTTTTCAGCCACTACCTCAAGGCCTACAACATGGCCATATCCAAGGCCATGGAAGCAGGGCTTGAGATCAAGGAAGGCACAAGCGATCTGAACACGTCCTTCTTTGCAGCCGTGTCCTTCAACCAGCCCAATCTGCACACCTTTACCTCCCATGCCTCCCTGCCCAAGCCCATAGCAAGGCTGAGGGAGCTGGCCACAAACCTCTGGTGGTGCTGGAATCCCAAATGCTGGGACCTCTTCTCGGCCCTGGCACCGGAAATGTGGGAAACCGGCATGCACAATCCCATCAAATGCCTGGAAAATGCTTCTGCCGAGGGACTGCAGAGGGCATCCGAGGATCCTGCCTTCCTTGCCCTGTATGAAGAGTCCATGGCCCTTTTTGACAAGTATATGGCCAGGCAGAAGACAGAGCACGGCAAGGTGACGCAGGAACATCCCGTGGCCTACTTCTCAACGGAATACGGCCTGCACGAGTCCTTCCCCATCTATTCCGGCGGCCTTGGCATCCTCTCGGGCGACCACTTAAAAAGCGCCTCGGACCTCAATATTCCCCTGGTTGCAGTGGGCCTCTTCTACCGCTACGGCTATTTTAACCAGACCATAGACAAGGACGGCAGGCAGGTTGCCAACTATGAGCTCAACGAGCCCATAAACCTGCCCATGGAAGAAGTGCGCACCCCGTCCGGCGATCCTCTGGAAATTCATGTGCATCTTGGCGACAGGCGCCTTTTTGCCAAGGTGTGGCGTGTCCGCGTGGGCACCATAGAGCTCTACCTGCTTGACTCCGACGTGCCCAGGAACTCGGCCGATGACCGCAAGGTTACGGACCATCTGTACGTAGGAGACAGGGACTTCCGCATCCGCCAGGAAATCCTGCTCGGCGTAGGCGGCATATCCCTGCTGAAAAAGCTCGGCATCCAGCCCTCTGTCTACCACATGAACGAAGGGCACTCGGCCTTCCTCATCCTGCGCCTTATCAGGGACGCCATGGCTGACGCCAAGCTGGACTACGAGTCAGCCAGGGAGCTTGTCCGCAACCAGTGCATCTTCACGACGCACACGCCTGTCGATGCCGGCAACGAGCGCTTCAGCTGCGAGCTCATGTCGCGCTATTTTGCACAGTATGCCGAAAGCTTTGACATGAGCATGGAGGACTTCCTGGCCCTGGGCCAGGGAGACAGGGGCCGCGGATCCGCCTTTGAGATGACCATCCTGGCCCTGCGCAACTCCTGCTTTGCCAACGGCGTGAGCCGCCTGCACGGAGACGTGTCCCGCCATATGTGGAACGGGCTGTGGCCGGGCGTGCCCGTGTCCGAAGTGCCCATCGGCCATGTGACAAACGGCGTGCACATGCACTCCTATGTCAGCCAGGAAATGCGCGAGCTGCTCAACCGCATCATGGGCGAAAACTGGACGGACCTTGATGCCAGCGATCCGGGCTGGAGCAAGCTGGACGCCCTGCCCGACAAGCTTTTGTGGCGCACCCGCCAGCAGCAGAAGGCAACCCTGCTTGAATACATTGCCAAATCCACGCCTGAGCTTTTCCGCAAGCTGGGCGTGGACAGGCAGAGCATACGCGAGGCCCTGGACAACCTGAATGAGGACGTCCTGCTCATAGGCTTTGCCAGGCGCTTTGCCCCGTACAAGCGCGCCAACCTGCTCTTTGCGGATCTGGACCACCTGGAACGCATCCTCAAGGATACAAAGCATCCTGTCATCCTGCTCTTTGCCGGCAAGGCGCATCCTGCCGACTCCCAGGGCATAGACATACAGCAGCAGATCATACGCTACGCCACGGACAAGCGCTTCCTGGGACGCATCTTCTTCCTGGAAAACTATTCCCTGGCTATCAGCCGCCTCATGGTGCAGGGCTGCGATGTCTGGCTGAACACGCCGCGCAGGCCCTATGAAGCCTCCGGCACCAGCGGCCAGAAGGTATCTGTCAACGGCGTCCTTAACCTGTCCATTTCCGACGGCTGGTGGTGCGAGGGCTATAACGGCGAAAACGGCTGGACCATAGGCCCTGTGCAAACAACCGTCACCCCTGGCGACACCCAGAACGACTATACTGACGCCGAGTCGCTGTATACGCTGCTGGAAGAACAGGTCGTCCCCCTGTACTACTACCATGACCAGGACGGCCTGCCGGCCAGATGGCTCAAGACCATCAAGCAGTCCATACGGACGCTTGTTCCCATGTACAGCTCGCACCGCATGCTTAAGGACTACCTGCGGAACTACTACATGCCGGCAGCCGAGCGCTGGACAAACACCTGGCTGGACAACTTTGGCGTCATCAAAAAGCTGGTGGAATGGAAAAAGACCATCAGCCAGCGCTTTGACACCGTCAAGACAGGCCTTCTGCGCATTGACGGCATGGATGACGATATCTGCGAAGTCGGCCAGACCCTGCATGTGACGCTCAGCTTTGATGCCGGGCAGATGACACAGGAAGAGCTGCTTGTGCAGCTTGTCATAGGCCCCTTTGACGGAACAGGCTTCACCGGCAAGCCTGCCACAGTGGAACTTCTCTATGAGAGGACGACTTCTGACGGCAGCCTGGTCTACGGGTGCACCTATATCAACCAGTACAACGGCAGGCAGGCCTATGGCGTGCGCATCATGCCCACGGCAGCAGGCCTCATCAATGCCTTTGACACCAACCTGGTCGTCTGGATTTAGTCCCAAAAAGGGAAACAGCAGATCTTTTTTGAAATCTTTTAAGAAATCTGTTGACAGGCTGACGGTTTTTCCGTAAAAGCTCTTTCTGTTGACGCGGTAAACGCTTCAAACGAAGCAATACAGCAAGTCAGCATTGGGTTATCGTTCAATTGGCAGGACGTCGGATTCTGGCTCCGATAATCAAGGTTCGAGTCCTTGTAACCCAGCCAACAACATATGCGTCCCCATCGTCTAGTCGGCCCAGGACACCGGCCTTTCACGCCGTCAACAGGGGTTCAAATCCCCTTGGGGACGCCAAATTGAAAAATCAAGGACTTAGAGAAATCTAAGTCCTTTTTTTATGCGTACAATCAGGCAACTGCATACTGCTGACGATATATTTTCGGGAAATCTCTCAGCGCCGCTGCCCGGTTCGCAAGCTTCCTGTGACGTACTTGCCGGCCAAATCATAGATGTAAGACTCCATCATAACGATGAGAGGGCTTTACTCTTGCGCTTCCATGCGGGCCCAGGCAAGGTTCTTTGTACAGGTATTGCCAGCAGTCAGTCGGTATCTTATAATAAACATCAGGGGCAAATGATGCAAATACAGCTTATCTGCCTGCCACTAAAGCTGACGATATACGGCTGTACAAAGGGAGAAAAGACATGTCTGGTGTACGAATTAAAATTGGCGGAGAAAAATTTCGCGT
>CAVJEZ010000053.1:0-10542 GCA_963648625.1 Odoribacter splanchnicus | reverse complement strand
TGCGCCAGGAAGAGGCCAGGCGCCTGGGGCTTTCTTCCTCGGACATAGCCCAGGCCCTCTACTCTGCCGTCAGCGGGGCCACAGTCACCAAGGTGCGCGATGACATCTACCTTACCGATGTCGTCCTGCGTGCCGATGCTTCCTCAAGAAAGGACATTGCCTCGCTTGAGATGCTGGACATCCAGCTGCCCAACGGCAAATCCGTGCCCTTAGGGACTGTCGCCAAGATTGACTATATGCAGGAATATCCCCTTGTCTGGCGCAGGGACAGGCTTCCGGCCATCACGGTGCAGGCCGATGTACACAATGTCACGGCAGCCACGGCCGTAGCCGACATGAAAAAGGACATGGATGCCATCAGGGCAAGGCTGCCCTTTGGCTACCATATAGATGATGCCGGCACTGTGGAGGAATCCGCAACCAACATCCAGGCAGTGGTCGATACCGTGCCTGTCATGGTATTGTGCATCCTCATTGTCCTCATGATCCAGCTGCAGAACTTCCGCTATCTCTTCCTGGTCTTAAGCGTGGCACCCTTAGGGCTCATCGGCGTTGTGGCAGGCCTGCTCTTCACAGGCAGCGCCATGGGCTATGTGGCCCTGCTTGGCGTTGTCTCACTTATCGGCATGATCGTGCGCAACTCTGTCATCCTGGTGCACCAGATTGATCTGGAAAAGGCGAGCGGCAAGGGCACCATGGATGCCGTGATAGCCGCCTCAGAGGTCCGCTTCAGGCCCATCATGCTGACAGCGGTTGCTGCCATCATGGGCATGTACCCCATAGCCTCCACCTCGTTCTGGGGGCCCATGGCCTATGCCATCATGGGCGGGCTTGCCGTGGCCACGGTCCTGACGCTGGTCTTTATACCGGCGCTCTATGTGCTGATATTCCACGTTCCGGCTGAGCCAGATCCTGGGAAGCCCGGACCTGAAAAGCCAGAGCCAGAGGAGCCTGATTCCGGGCCGGCTGATTCAGGAAAGACTGATTCCGCTGAGGCTCAGGCAGGCACGGAAGCGGAACCGCAAAAATAAGATGGTATGCGAAAAGGGGGAATGACTCATGTCATTCCCCCTTTCTCATTGAAAGCCTGCAGGAGCCTGCCTGGCAGGCTCCTGGTCCGGATCATTAGTCTGTCGGCTCTTCCCCGAATTTGTTCTCCCCTTTCTGGCCGGGCCTGGCAGCCCAGTAGATGCAGACAAGCTGCACTATGGGGATAAAGAAAAAGGCAATGCGCCAGGTCCCGTAGCCCAGGTCATGCAGCCTGCGCACAAAGGCACTGAACAAGGGTATGGTCAGGGCAAGCATGACCAGAGCCTGGATGACCGGCCCCACATTGGGCGGCAAAAAGAGCCAGGAAACAATAAAGACAACCAGATTGAGAACAAAGACAACCAGCACAAAGTACCAGAATTCCGTTCTGGATGCCCTGCCTTCCAGGCTTGTGTACTGGGCAAGACAGGCTGCCACTGCGTTTTTAACGTCCACTATTACCCTCCCCGGCCTGCTGCCAGCCAGGCATTATTTGTCCTGTACAGCGCCAACTGACTCACTGGAATCAATGGATGCAATGGAATCAAGGCAGTCAGCCAGATGCAGAACCTGCCGCATCCTGCCAAAGGCCATCTTTGTGACGGCAGGATAGTTTTCCCGTTTATGCGGAAAGAGGCAGTTTGTACAGACCTTGACGCCCTTTTCATTGTAACGGAAGCTGCCGCCGCAGTGCCTGCCCAAGAGATAGAGGGGGCAGTAGCAGAACAGGCAGTTGAAATTATCGGGATCTGCACCGGCATGGCAGGGAAAATAGGGGCACTTCCTGTTGCTGAAATAAGAATAGGCCTGAGAGCCTTCTGCCGTATGCCTTTTCCTGCCTGTATCGTCCATGCTATGGATCCCCCTGTCCGCATGCCGCAGGAACATTGTCCTGCCAGGTACAGACAAAGCAAAAGGCGCCTCCTTGTCAAGCCCTTGCTTTTTTTTGCGGCTGTGCTTATCCTTTCTTCATCCAAGAAATTTGGGGGCGCACTGGTTTCGACGGGGACGTGGAAGCCGGAGTCGCAGGCCGAGGCGCCGCTGGCCTCGTAAAAAGCGGCAACAAAAGTAATTGCCAACGAAAACGATTACGCCTACGCCTACGCTGCCTAGTCAGCGTGTGGTACCGGCTGTTTTTTAACAGCCAGGTCGTCACGGGTGACGCCCAATAACCTGTGCCGGCCTCATTTATTGGGCTGGCAGGAGCAGGTGCCAACCGGTGCTTCTGCGAGGATTCTACGGCTGGCTGGCCTTTATGGCGCCTGACTGGTGGCAACCATAGGGGCAAGATTTAATATCAGTCTAAGCCTGTAGAAGCTTTGCGTGGAACTTTCTCGGACGGGAGTTCGACTCTCCCCGCCTCCACCATAACAAGACATTTCACCCTGGTCCGGACGGATCTAGGGGAAGGAATTTGCATAAGGGTATCGTGTCTCACGGTACCCTTATGCTTTTCCGGCTAATATGCAGTTTCCAAAGTGGTCGAATTCGACCACTTAAAATAAAGCAGGGCTCAGGCACGCTGAACGCAAAAATTGGATGAAAATGATATGCAGGACAAAAAGGCTGCAGCCCGGATGGCTGTTCTATGAACATACAGGCAGAACTGAACCGCCTGCGTGCAGAGAACGCGCGCCTTAAAAGCCTGCTTTTGCGCCACGGCATAGCCTGGGACGACGACAGGGACGATATTTCTGCGCACGAAAAAGAGATGCCTTCCCAGGACAGGGAAAGTCCTGCTCCTTCAGGCTTCAGCCCGTCTCAGAAAATCGCCATCTTCCGCCGCCTGTTCTCAGGCCGTGAAGATATCTACCCTAGGCGCTGGGAGTCGCAGGCAAAGGGAACAGCCGGCTATGCGCCTGTCTGCGGCAATGAGTGGAAGAAGGGGATATGCGCCAAGCCCAAAGTCAGATGCTCAGAGTGTCCGCACAGGAAGCTCATGCCTGTCACAGACCAGGTTGTCTACGATCACCTCGCAGGCAGGCACACCATGGGAGTATACCCTCTCCTGAAAGATGATACCTGCCGCTTCCTGGCCGCTGATTTTGACGAGGAAGACTGGAAGAACGATGCAAAGGCCTTCCTTGAAAGCTGCCATGAGGCAGGCATTCCGGCGTATCCCGAGATATCGCGGTCAGGAAAAGGGGCTCACGTGTGGATCTTCTTTTCAGAAGCGGTCCCTGCCAGGGATGCCAGGAAGCTTGGCTCGGCCCTCTTGAGCCTGACCTGCCGCAACACCCGCCAGCTCTCGCTTACAAGCTATGACCGCCTTTTCCCCAACCAGGACACCATGCCAAAGGGAGGATTTGGCAACCTCATAGCCCTGCCCTTGCAAAAAGAGCCGCGCAGACTGGGGCGCAGCGTCTTTGCCGATGAAAATTTCCAGCCGCATCCTGACCAGTGGGCATTTCTTGCCTCAGTCACAAGGATGTCACGGCCTGCGCTGGACGATGCCCTGCTCCGCATCTGCGGCACGCACAGCGCCCTGGATGTGGCCTATGTCGCGGACGATGCCGATACCATGTCCGATGGCATGTCCGGAAATATGTCAGGCAATATGTCCGGTAATGCAGCCGGTGGCCCAGCCTCTGATGAAAATGCAAAAACGCCATGGAAGCGCCCTGCCCCACAGTCGGCAAAGCTTGCAGGAAATTTGCCGCAGGCACTGCCCCTCATTCTTGCAGGACAAATTTTCATCCCCAAGGCCAGCCTGACACAGGCATTGTCCAACCGCCTGATACGCATGGCTTCCTTCCAGAATCCGGAGTTTTACAGGGCCCAGGCCATGCGGCTTTCTGTCTGGAACAAGCCGAGGATTATCTGCTGCGCTGAAAACTACCCGGAGCACATTGCCATTCCGCGCGGCCTGCTTGACGATGTCCTGGCCCTGCTTTCAGCCAGCGGCATTAAGCCTGACATACAGGACGAACGCCTGCCAGGTGAGGCATTTGCAGTCCGCTTTAGAGGCACTTTGCGCAGGGACCAGCAGGAAGCGGCAGACAAGATGCTTGCACATGATGCCGGCATACTGTGCGCGCCCACAGCCTTTGGCAAGACCGTCACGGCAGCAGCCATTATTGCTGCAAGAAAGACCAGCACGCTTGTCCTTGTGCACAGGACGGATCTCATGCGGCAGTGGGGAGAGCGCCTGCAAGCCTTCCTGGATATTGAAGAAGACGGCATAGGGTTTATGGGCGGCGGCAGGGACAGGCTCTCAGGGAAAATAGACATTGCCGTCATGCAGTCCCTTGCGCGCAATGATGAAATTGACGCCATACTGGACAAATACGGCCAGATTATCGTCGATGAATGCCACCATGTCTCTGCCTTTTCCTTTGAGTCGCTGCTGAAAAAGGCAAAGGCCCGCTATGTCCTGGGGCTCACGGCAACGCCCATACGCCGTGACGGCCATCATCCTGTCATCCTTATGCAGTGCGGGCCGATACGGCACAGGGCAGGAAGGCCGGAAGGATCCCCGGCCAGGATGGAGGTGCTGTTCCGGTCCCTGCCGGATCCGAATTGTACGCAGGAGGCCTCCATACAGGAAGTGTTCCGCACCCTTGCTGCCAGCGAGGCCCGCAACAAGTGCATCATCAGCGATGTTATTGCGGCATACAATGAAGGACGCAAAGTGCTGGTGCTCACAGACAGGACAGAACATCTGGCGCTGCTGCACGAACAGCTTAACGGCAGGGCCGGGAACTGCTTTGTGCTGCACGGCCGCATCCCCAAAAAACAGCGGCAGGCAGTCCTTGACGAACTGGAAAGCCTTGATGCCTCAGCACCACGGGTACTGCTGGCCACGGGCCGCTTTATTGGCGAGGGCTTTGACCATCCGCCCCTGGACACACTGGTGCTGGCCATGCCTGTTTCCTGGAAAGGCACCTTGCAGCAGTATGCCGGGCGCCTGCACAGGCATCTTGACGGCAAGGACAGCGTCCGAATGTACGATTATGCAGAAGAGGACCATCCCAAGCTTGCCAGGATGTGGAAAAAGCGCCTGAACGGCTACAAAGCCATGGGCTATGAAGTGAAGCCTGCGGAAAGACAGGACTGCGGAAGGGATGAGCCACTGCTGCCCTGAACAGACTCGTGCTATTCGTCGCACGCAAAGCAGACCCTGCACGACTTCTGGCAAAAAGCCACGCCTGCGTGAATGATTGTCTTAAAGCCCTCAGCCCTCAGGCGGGCGTCATACCCTTTATTCCTGATCTGCTGCAAGGCTTCCATGGCTTTTGCTTCCAGATCGCCCTCCGGGATGCGCTTGCATTCCAGGACACAGGCCCGCATTGAGATCTTGTCCGGCACAATAATGTCGTAGCGCCCCTGCCCGGATTCCCCATTGGAGACCGTACTGAAATACTGTATGGCAAAGATGCCAAACAGCATGCCGTGATAATACGCTTCCAGGGAATCATGGATGGCTTCATGGAAGCTGCAATACATAAGAAGCTCGGCAAGAATCTTCTCAAACGTTCCGGCATCCTGTGCCCAAAGGGCGGCATACAAGGCCATACGCTCGTTTGCCGGCAGAATATCGCGGAACCAGTCCCTGACTTCTGTCGTAAAGACTTCCCTGACTTCCCTGTTGGGAATGGCAAGGATGCTGCTCCCAGAAGCGGGCTCATTGACGCAGCCAGCTGCATTATCGGAAAGCGTAAGATAGCCGGTCAGATACAGAAGGGACCAGAAATTGTCGGTATCCTTGTACACAGAGCTGTACGTAAGGCATTTGTTGACCGGCACGGCTATGGAACTTCCTCCCAAAAGACATAGTATCCAGTTTTGCACCTGGGAAGGAATGCGCTTTGCAAACCCCTTGGTGAGCTCATTGCAACTTGTTCCAACCCAGTATGCCTCGGGCTCTGTTCCTGGATTGTTCTGCAGGTCGCGAAGATATTTCATGATGCTCCAGGGGCAGTAGATATCATCCCTTGTGCCAAAGTGATAGCCGTCGTACCACTTCTGCACTATCGCCTTTTTGTCTGCGAAGCCTGCATCACAAAGCAGCTGCTCCACTTCATCATGGGTAAAGCCGAACGTGTCAGAGAATGAGGCATGGGCAATATCATAGCAGTCTGCATTATTCAGGCATGTAATGCTGTCCCTGGCAATGGGCAGGCAGCCTGCAAGAATACAAAACCTGAGATTTTCCTGGTTTGATTTCAATGCCGATGACAAAAAGTCACGCATAAAGCCAGTCATTTCCCTGTAATAGCCATTCTCTTCGGCATGAAATACAGGAACATCGTATTCATCTATCAGCACAATAACAGGCGTCTTATAGTGACAGCGCAGGGCTTTGCTCAAAGTACGCAGGGATAGTGCAAGCGTGTCCTCATCTGCTTCACAAGCCAGATACATTTGCAGCTTTTTCCTGTCACTTTGTTCCACGCTGTCTGATGCAAGCAGATAGCGGTGCTTTTCGCAAAGCTCGCAGACAATCTCCTGGAACCGCTTCAATGCCCTGGCATACGTCGGCTTGCATACGTCCTTCAGGCTCAGGGAAATGACAGGATAGCGGTTCATCCACTCCGCACACAGCTTTTTACAGGCAGACACCCTGAGACCGGCAAACAAGTCCCGGCTGTCCTTTGTAATGTCAAAAAACCTGGCAAGCATGTCCATAAAGAGCGTTTTGCCGAATCTTCGCGGACGGGTAAACAGCGCAACCGCCCCTGGGGAACGAAAACGGCCTGCATCACCTGGATCACGCAGGAAGTCTTCCAGAAAGCCGGTCTTGTCTACATAACAGCCGTAATTCTGGCGTATCTCGGCAAAGCTCTCTGTATTAATGATATTGATTCCTGGCATTATTACCTTCGGTCATTGCAGCCTGCGGGCTGTCTGCAGAGGGGCGGAAGAAAGGCTGAGGAGTGGCCGTTCTGGTGAACCGCTGTTCTGTACAGCGCCTCAGGCTACGCTTTCTTCAGCATGGCGGCTTCCCTGACTCAGCAAGGCAATGCCCAGGACGCTATTCAGCTGTGCGGTATTTCCTGAACATCTCGTCAAGCAGCCTGATGCCTGAGGCTGTACGGAAAATGCGTTCGCGGGCCTTGTCAATTGCTTCAGCCGAATAGCCGCTTTCCCCTGCATTGACCAGATAATCCGCTTCCAGCAGGATCTGGTAGTCCTGGCCGTCCACATTGGTGTAGGTATGGTGGTGGGCCACAAGCCATGAGACGCGCTTGACGTCAAGGCCGGGGACAGGAAGCTCAGCAAAAAACGCTTCTACAAGCTGCGGGCTTTCCAGTTCCTGTTTGCTCCCCAGGGTATTGCCGTATTTTTCCCTGCACAAGGGGCAGGAAATGTCGTGGACCACGGCGGCAAATTCCAGCGTCTGCTGGGTTTTGCTGTCCAGTCCTTCCAGCTCCCCTATGGTTTTTGCCAGGGACCATACCTTGAGAAAATGATCAATGTCGTGCAGGTTGCCTTTGTAAAAGGCAATCATCTTTTCAATGGCTGCTGAAATCATATGCTTCCTCCGGTCCATCCGTGGGTTAGTCTCTTTTCCCCTGCTACAGGGAAAAGGCAGCGGGGCAGTGCATCCCCGTCTGTTTTTTCAGCGTCATCAGTTTTGCCCTTGTTGTCAATGCCGTCTTCTTGTGAAGAATGGAACGAAAAGAGGCCTTTTCCCCTGCAAAATGCCGCCTTTTATAAGCTGGACAATGGAACAGAAAATGCTGCGCCTTTATAGTTGCCGCATTCTGGCTTCTGCAAGGGAAGCATACATTCATTCTCAAGGAGTTTTTTTCATGTCCGATTTGGAACAAGAGGCGGCATCAAATACAAGCCCGTCAGGCTCAGGCTCGTTCTGGGACTACATGCAGGACAACATCAGAAAGCAGGGCCACAAGCCATCCCATGTTTTCTCAGGCTTCCTTCTGGCCTGGTGCCTGTTCCTGCTCTTCTGGACAGTGCTGCCGCCCTTCCCCGGGCTCTCCCATGAAGGGATGACAGTGCTTGGCATTGTCCTCTGGGCCTCTGTCATGTGGGTGAGCTCGGCCATGCCTGTGGGCATCACCGGCATTTCCATCCCCACACTGCTGCTCATCTCCCATGCCATTCCCTGGCAGAACGGCAAGCCGCCCATGGCCGTCATTTTTGCCGGCTTCACCAACCATATTGTCTGGCTCTGCCTTTTTGCCTTCCTTATCGGCGCAGTCATGCAGCTGGTCAGGCTGGACAAGAGAATTGCCTTAGGGATCCTCGCCAAGCTCAAGGCAAGCTCAGTGGGCCGCGTCATCTGGGGCATGTTCTTTGTGAACATCGTCCTGGGCTTCCTTGTCCCTGCCGCCAATGCCAGGGCAGCCACGCTGCTCCCTGTCGTACAGGGCATATGCAACCTCATGGGCGACACCAAGGAAGAGAGAGACGCCAAAAAAGCCATTGTCATCCAGTCCCTTGTCTACGGATCCATGATCTGCGGCATGTTCATCATGACAGCCCATCTGCCCAACATGATCCTGGTCGGCATTTTCGACAAGGCTGGCTTCCAGAACTTGAGCTACCTCAACTGGGCCCTTTTGCAGATTCCCTACCTTGGCATGTTTGCCCTGACGCAGGCCTGGATACGCTACCACTTCAAGACGCACAACGTGCACATCAGCGGCGGTGAAAAGGCCCTTCAGGAACAATACAAAAACCTTGGCCCCATGACACGCCCTGAAAAGGTCCTGCTCGCCATCTTCCTCTTTGCCGGCATCCTGTTCATGACCGGCAAGGGAAGCTTTATCTTTGAGCTGCACAGGCAGCCCCTTGGCGTCATAGGGCTTCTCGGCATGCTGGTCCTCTTCATCCCCGGCCTTCTGCCCTGCAGCTGGAAAGCCATCTCTGAAAAGACAATCTGGGGAACCTTCCTGCTGCTTGGCGGCGCCATGACCATGACAACGGCCATGACGCAGTCAGGCCTGGCCCAGTGGCTGGCAGACCTTATCCACAACTTTGTCATCGGCATGACCTGGTGGCAGGCAGTGCTCACCCTGATGGTAGGCACCCACGTCATCCGCCTCGGCATGCTCTCCAATGTGGCAGCCGTTGCCATGCTGGCCCCTGTCGTCTTTGCCATGGCACCCAAGCTCGGCCTCCATCCCGTGGCCTTTACCATGCTGGTCTGTGACACCGATACCTTTGCCTACATCCTGCCGACGCAGATCACGGCGGCAGTCATTGCCACTGGCACGGACACCTTTACCCCCGGCGACTATGCAAAGGCAGGCTGGGTATCAGTCTGCATCGCCATTGCCTACGGCATTCTGATCATGGCCCCCTGGTATGCCTTCTGGGGCATGCCGGTCTGGGACGCCTCGGCACCGTGGCCTTTCTAAAGCAAGCAAAAATGATGCTGCCCCGCCGGACCAGGACTGACACAAGACTGGCCGGTACGGGGCAAAGGAGCTGACATATGCCCTCTATTCCTGCAAAACGGGCTTCGGAAGTTTTTCCCAACAGCCCGGCGGACATTGAAACTGTCCAGGTAGACTGTGACCTTCTCATTATAGGCGGCGGCAACGCAGGCTGCTTTGCTGCCTATGAGGCGGCCAAACGCAATCCCTCCCTGAAAGTGGTCATCATGGAAAAGGCAGACATCATGCGCTCAGGCGCCTGCGCTGCCGGCATGGATGCCATCAATACCTATATCCCTGACGACAAGACGCCCGAGGACCTGGTGCGCTGGAGCCGTGCCCAGGTGGGCGGAGGCCCCCTGCGCGAGGATCTGGCCCTTTCCAACGCCCGCGAGCTCAATGAATGCGTGGACGACCTTGAGCGCTGGGGCATCCCCTTCCTGAAAGACAAGGACGGCAGAAAGCACTACCGCGGACGCTGGGACATCTCCATCCATGGCGAGCAGCTGAAGCCTGTCATGGCTGAAAAGGCCATTGAAAGCGCCGATGTCTACAACCGTGTGGCTGCAACATCGCTTATCGTGCGCAACGGCGCCTGTGTCGGAGCAACCGGCCTGGGCGTAAGGGACGGCAAATTTTATATCTTTTCAGCCAAGGCAACCATCACGGCCACTGGCGGAGCTGGCACGCTGTACAAGAGCTATACTGCCGACTCCACCGACTCAGGCGCCCAGATCTGGATGTGCCCCTACTGCGTGGGTTCAGGCTATGCCATAGGCTTCCGCAAGGGAGCCGAGCTCACCAGCCTTGAGCAGCGCTGGGTAGCCACCAGGACCAAGGATTTTTGCGGCCCTGTCGATACCATCTCCGTGGGCTATCACTCAGCCATCATCAATGCCAAAGGCGAGCGCGTCATGAGCCACTACGAGCATCTGGGCGGCGATGCTGCCCCGCGCTATATCCGTGCCAATGCCCCCATGGAGGAATGGCTCAACGGACGAGGCCCCTGCTACTGCGATACCACCAAACTCTCAGAGCAGTCTGCCAGGGAAATGCTGGAAGACTATCTGAACGAGCGCCCCTCCTTTGTGCTCTTCCTGGCCAGCCGCGGACAGGACATCACCAAGGAGCCCATTGAAATCTACGGTTCTGACCCCTATATCGTAGG
>CAVJEZ010000052.1:0-10565 GCA_963648625.1 Odoribacter splanchnicus | reverse complement strand
TCAGCACGCATCCGCCCATTGAAGAGCGTATCAGCCGCCTGCAGCAGATGGCAGGACAGACAGGAAGCACGATGCCTTTTTCAGGTCAGAGCAGCTCGGCTATGCCGTCTTCAGGCAGCAGCAGTTCTTTCAACCCAGGACAGAAAAACCACTTCGGGGACCTGTAATGCACAATTTCTGCACAAGGATCCCTGCCGTTTTGATCCCTGCCGTTTTCAGGACTCTGCTTCTTTGCTGCTGCGCATTGAGCCTCGGTGCCTGTGCAGGCATGAACGCAAAAGACGAACCCGGGCCAAAGGGTCCTGCACAGCACTGTGACAAGCTCTACACCTATGCCCCCGGCTTTCTCATGATAGACGTGGCAGCCGGTTCTGATGTTATCCTGATGCCCAAAAGCAGGGAGTTTGCTGTTTTCTGCTCGGCAAAGGAAGCGAAGGACCACCTTCGCTCCAAAATCTCATCTCATGAACTGCCGGACGGAGACTGGGGCATATATGCCCTCAATGGCGGCACGGAACTTGCCATGGAAACAGCCGAAGGCAGGCTGCAGCTGGCAAGGGATGCGAAGCTTTCCGAATGGGTAGAAAAGCCGGATTTTGCTTCCAGATAGCTGCAACAAACTGAGGCGGCATCTCTTGCACTTTTTGTCCCGGTGATTAGTTTTCCTCCATAAGGTTGCATCAGCAAACCAGATAAAAAGCCAAAAACGTCGGACATTTTTTGTCCCGGAGGAATATCAATGGCTGAAGAAAAGAAAACCTGCGAATTTCGTGCAGAGGTACGCAAGGTTCTGCAGATTCTGACCAACTCTCTCTATACCAATAAAGAGATCTTTCTGCGCGAGCTCATCAGCAACGCATCTGATGCCCTCGACAAGCTGCGCTTTCGCCAGAACAGCGGAGAAACGCCCATTGAGCCTGATCTGCCCATGGAAATCCGCATCAAGCTGGACAAGGACAACAAGCAGCTCACCATTGCCGATACCGGCATTGGCATGACAGAGCAGGAACTGGGCGACAACCTGGGTATTATTGCCCGCTCCGGCTCCGAGGACTTCCTGGCAGAGCTCGCAAAACATGCAGCCGATGCCGAAAAGGGCGAAGGCAAGCCTGCCGATGCCAGCCAGATTATCGGCCATTTCGGCGTGGGCTTCTACTCCGTCTTCATGATAGCCAGCAAGGTCGAGGTATATTCCAGGCCGGCCTTTGGCGACGGCCCTGTCCATGTGTGGGAAAGCGACGGACTGGGAACTTACACTGTTTCTGCATCTGATGCCGCAGAGCCTGTCCGCGGCACCAGAATCGTCATCCACCTCAAGGACGATGCCCTGGAATATGCCGAAAAATACCGTGTGGAAGGAGTCATCCGCAAGCACTCCGGCTTCATTCCCTTCCCTGTCTTTGTTGATGACGAAAAGGTCAACACCCAGCCTGCACTGTGGCGCGAGCCCAAGAGCCAGATTACGGACGAGCAGTACAAGGAGTTCTACAAATCCTTTACCTATGACTCCAAGGATCCCCTGGACTGGCTGCATATCAGCGTTGACCTGCCCGTACAGTTCCAGGCCCTTCTCTACATCCCCGATGAAAAGCAGGACATGCGCCTGCGCGAGGAAGAGTACTGGGGCCTTGATCTCTACAGCAACCGCGTGCTGATCCAGCACAAGAACAAGGACCTCATCCCCATTCACATGGGCTTCTTCAAGGGCATTGTGGATACGGAGGACCTGCCTCTCAATATTTCAAGGGAGACATTGCAGGAAAACCGCGTCCTGCGCAAAATCAACCAGACCATTGTCAAGCAGACCCTGACGCACCTGGAAAAGATGGCTGCCGATGATCCGGAAAAATACAAAAAGTTCTGGGAGAACCACGGCACATTCCTGAAGTTCGGCCTGCAGCAGGACTTCATCAACCGTGACCGCCTGCTGGCTCTTTTGCGCTTCAACTCCTCTGCTTCCGACAGCAATGCGGAAGACACAAGCCTTGACGACTACATGAAGCGCGGCCTTGAAGGCCAGAAGACAATCTGGTTTGTGACAGCCCCCAACCGCGAGGCAGCCAAAATCAACCCCTACATGGACCGCTTCCGCAAAAAAGGCATAGAAGTGCTCTTCTTCTATGAAGCACTTGATGAATTTGTGATGGACGGCCAGGGCAAGTATAAGGAATGGGACATCAAGTCCATCGAGAAAGCCGAAGACAAGGAACTTGAGGCTTTTGCGGACAAGGAAGACGATACGCCCAAGGCTGCCCCCCTGTCCGAGGAAGACGAGAAGAGCTTCACCGATCTGCTGGCAAAGATGAAGGAAGTGCTTGACGGCAAGGTCAAGGATGTCATTGTTTCCAGCAAGCTGGCTGACAGCCCGGCAGTCCTTTCCTCTGAAGACGGCATGACCTCGGCCATGGACAAGTTCATGCGCCACATGGGCAAGGACAACACCATTCCCGTGAAGACCCTTGAGGTCAACCGCGAGCATCCGCTCCTGCGCTCCATGCTCCGCATCTTCAAGGCTGATGCAAACGACACCACTCTGGGCAACCTCATCAACGGCCTTTTTGACTCAGCCCAGCTCATGGACGGCTTTATCCGCGATCCCCAGGAACTGTCTTCAAGGAACAGCAAGCTGCTTGAACAGTCTGCTGCCTGGTACACGGAAGTCCGCAAAATCTAAATAGCACTACATACAGAGACAAGCTTTTTGTCCCTGTCATGCGCCTGAACAGTACAAGGCCTCCGGCTAGCCGGAGGCCTTTCTTTTAGTCTTCGGAAGTCAGGCAGAGATAGCTGTACTCTTCCACTATCTGCACTATCTGCCCCAGTATGCCGTTGCCCTGCATGGGATGGCCGAAAAGGCGGTCCCTTTCATGCGCCAGGCTCTTTTTGTCCAGTGCAGACGGCATAAAGTCATTAAGCGAATGGGCCAGGCGCTGCGCCAGAAGATAGCCCTCCGCACCCATAAAGAACGCCCCGCACAATTCCTTAAGCTGTGCTTCCTTTTCCTGCCAGAAGGCAAGGGCCTTTCCTGTCGGCTCCAGGGAGCAGGCCACGCTGACACAGGCAAGCAGGTTGTTGCACAGGCTCCCGGGCAGGCCGGGCTTCCAGCCGATAAGCCAGGAAGTCCTCGGGAAAAAGAGACGCTGCTCCATTCCCAGGGCAATGACTTCGCGGGTATTTTCAGCCATGGCCCGCAGGGACTGCGGAACCGATCTGGACATGGTGCTGACAGGGGAATTGATATTCCAGGCTGAGACAATGCCTGCCTTGGCGCGCACTCCTGTCAGCTTGTGCAGAATATGGATAAACCAGCAGTTGGCATCGGGACTTTCGGGGGTTTCCAGATGCGAATAGCTTAAGACGTATTCTCCCCTGCCGTACTGCCCGTGGACGATGATTTCCTCGCCACTCAGAAAATCGGCTGTCAGGTTAAGCCCGTAGCGGCTTTTCCACTCCCTGAATATATGGATGGGCACGGTTTCCAGGGCAATGTCGCCTATGCAGAAGTCCTTGTCCGGCCCATGGTATCTGGCAAGGACTTCCACCTCTCCGCCGCAGTTGCTGAAACGTCCGGGCCACCAGACAGGCAGTGAAGGCCTTGTCCCCTGCCAGTCGGGCGTTAGGCTGTTTGCCACAGGATCAACAAGCGTATAGCCTGAAATAAGATGCAAAAGCCTTTGCGGGTACTCTGCGCGCTTCCATGGGCAGAGGCCTATGCCCCTGCTGTGCGAAAGGGCAAGCCCTGCCCCACCGCAGAAACCAAGATAGCGGCCGCCCTGCTTAAGATACGTCCGGATGTTTTCCCTGCCCCTGGCACCGAGAGACTCGCTTTTCGGGGCGGCAGGTCCTCCTGGCACCAAAAGCAGGCTGAAGGCATTCCCATGGTCTCCTGTCTTGCGAAAAAGAGCCCCTTGGGCTATTTCTGAACCTTTCAGGAGCTGAATGGGGAAACCAAGGCTCCACAGACTGCGTAAGGCCATGAATCCCCAAATATGGGATGAATCCCACAGCATGGCTATTGGCGGCATGGTAGTAAGCATAGCGCATACTATCCCCGACTTTGATGGAGAAAGCAAGATGTCAGATACACTTCCCAAGGGCTATGAGCCCTGCGAGGTTGAGGCCAAATGGCGCACACGCTGGAAGGAGCAGAAAACGTTTACGCCCGACCCCAAGGATCCCGGCGATGCCTACTGCATAGTCATCCCGCCTCCGAACGTTACGGGCGCCCTTCACATAGGCCATGCCCTCAATCTGACGCTTATTGACTCCCTCTGCCGCCACTACCGCCAGAAAGGCCGCAACGTGCTCTGGGTTCCAGGCACGGACCATGCCGGCATTGCCACCCAGAACGTGGTCGAGCGCATGCTGGCCAAGGAAGGCCTGCGCAGGCAGGATCTGGGTCGCGAGAAATTCATTGAGCGTGTCTGGCAGTGGCGCGAGGAATACGGCCACAGGATCCTGAACCAGATTGATTCCCTGGGCTGCTCCGTGGACTGGACACGCCTGCGCTTCACACTGGATGAAGGCCTGTCAAAAGCCGTGCGCAAGGTGTTTGTCCAGCTCTACAACGAAGGCCTTATCTACCGCGGCAAGTATATCATCAACTGGTGCTCCCGCTGCCATACGGCCCTGGCCGATGACGAAGTCGAGCATACGGACGAAAAGGGCAAGCTCTGGAAAATCCGCTACCATATAGAAGGATCCGACGAGAGCATTGTCATAGCCACAACCAGGCCCGAAACCATCCCCGGCGACACTGCCGTCTGCGTCCATCCCGACGACGAGCGCTACACCCATCTCATAGGCAAGACAGCAGTTCTGCCCATACTGGGACGCAAACTGCCCATCATTGCCGACAAGTACGTGGACATGGCCTTTGGCACCGGCGCACTCAAGGTGACGCCCTGCCATGACCATAACGACTGGGCCCTGGGCAAAAACCACAATCTGGAATTCATACAGGTTATTGATGAAAACGGCATCATGAAGGAAGAAGCCGGCAAGTATGCCGGCATGACCAAGAAAGAATGCCGCGAAGCCATCGTGGCAGACATTGATGCCCTGGGCGATCTGGTTGCCGTGGAAGATCTCGCCCATTCCGTCGGCCACTGCTACCGCTGCCACACAGTGGTCGAACCGCATGTCTCGGAGCAGTGGTTCGTGGCCACGTCAAAGCTGGCCCCAAGGGCAAAAAGCGCCATGCCGGAACGCACCAGGCTCATGCCCGAGACCTGGCTCAAGACCTACTACCACTGGCTCGACAACATGCGCGACTGGTGCATCAGCCGCCAGATCTGGTGGGGACACCGCATTCCTGCCTGGCAGTGCGAAAACGGGCACACCATCGTGGCTGAAACGGATCCCACTGTCTGCCCCGAATGCGGTTCGGCACATCTCACCCAGGACGAAGACGTACTCGACACCTGGTTCTCCTCGGCACTGTGGCCCTTCTCCACGCTGGGCTGGCCCGACAAGACGGAAGACCTGAAGAAATGGTATCCCACCTCGGTCCTGGTCACAGGCTTTGACATCCTCTTCTTCTGGGTGGCTCGCATGATGATCATGGGCGAGCACTTCATGGGAGAGGTTCCCTTCAAGGATGTCTACCTGCATGCCCTGGTACGCGATGCCACCGGCCGCAAGATGTCCAAGTCAACGGGCAACGTTATCGACCCCGTGAAAATGATCGAGGCCTACGGCTGCGACTCCCTGCGCTTTACGCTGACGGCATTTGCCGCCATGGGGCGTGACATCAAGCTCTCAGAGGAGCGTATCGAGGGCTACAGGCATTTCGTCAACAAGCTGTGGAACTCCGCCCGCTTCACCCTGATGAACCTTGGCGAGACTGCTCCCGAACCCGTGGATCTCAGCAGCGTGCAGGGCCTGCACAACCGCTGGATACTGCACCGCCTTGAGATGCTGAAGAGCGACATGGACAGCGCCTTTGACGAGTACCGCTTCAACGATGTTGCCCAGGGCGGCTACAAGTTCCTCTGGAACGAATTCTGCGACTGGTACCTGGAACTGGTAAAGACAGACATGCAGAACGAGGATACCAAAAAGGAATCCCAGTATGTCCTCTACACCGTCCTCAAGGAAATCCTGCTGCTCCTGCATCCGGTCATGCCCTTTGTCACCGCAGAAATCTGGCAGGCGCTGCCCGGCCATGCAGACGAGGACATTGCCACACTGCCCTATCCCGAAATGCGTCCCGGCTGCGTAAAGCCGGACGATGCGGAAAGGATGGAATTTCTGCAGAACGTCATCGTGGCAGTACGCACCATCAAGGCCGAGCTTGGCATTGCCCCCGGGCACAAGGTTACCCTGAAACTGCATCCTGCAAGCGAGGAACAGAGCGCCCTTCTTGAGGCATCCCGTGCCGTGATTACCAATCTGGCCAGACTTGAGGACATGGAACTCGGACTGTCCGTGCAGGCTCCCAAGGCATCGGCAAGCTCTGTCGTACAGGGCTGCCAGATCATCGTGCCCCTCAAGGGCAACGTGGATCTGCAAAGCGAGGTTGCCCGCCTGGACAAGGAGCTTGGCAAAACCGAGGCCGCGCTGCAGGTGGTGGCAAAGAAGCTGTCCAACGAAAACTTCGTGTCCCGTGCCAAGCCGGAAATTGTCCAGCAGGAACGCGATCGCGAGGCCGTGCTCAGGGACAACCTGGAAAAGCTCAGGGCCCTGAAGGAACGCTTCACCGAGGTTCTCAACAGCACCGAGGAATAACCTGCCGCACTGCAATTTGCTTTATTGAAAACAGCAGGGCATCCAGGATCCTGGGCTGGCACGAACAGGCCGGGATCCGGATGCCTTCTCCTTGTGGAGGATCCATGTCCGTCATCATTGGCTATATTTCCGGAGAGGAACAAAAACTGACCCTTGTCAACGGCCTTATCCACATCAATGATGAGCCGCAGCCCATCAAAAATGTTACCCAGGAAGAAATTGATGCCTTTGCCGCTGCTCTTGAAGCTGCGCCGGAGGGCGATCCAGAGGGACAGGAAGCCTACCGCAACAGCAAGCGCATAGCTTTTCTGGTAGATCTTCTGAGCAGGACGTTCGGCGATGAATGTACCGACATGCTTGAACACATGATCGGCAACCTGCATTACAGGGTTCTGACCTATCTTGGGGAAACAGACGATCTCGACGAATATGTCGAGACAAAGCTCTCCAAAAGGCATGATCACGACCATCACCATGAACATGGAGACGGCTGCTCCTGCCACCATCATCACGATCATGGGTAAGCAGCCTGCTTTCGGTTTGTACGGAAAAAACGCCTTGACAAAGGCAGCATTGTTCAGTACAGCTCGATTCCTTATGTGAGAGGGTACCCCCTCTCTCTTCTTTTGTGCCCCTGTACAGGGGCTGACCACAACTTGGAGGAAGAATGCCTACCATCAACCAGCTCATCCGCATTGAGCGCAAGGAAACGGTGAAGCACAAAAAGACGCCCGCCCTGCATTCCTGCCCTCAGCGCCGCGGCGTGTGCACCCGTGTGTACACAACCACCCCTAAGAAGCCTAACTCGGCCCTGCGTAAGGTCGCCCGTGTGCGCCTCACCAACGGACTCGAAGTGACAGCCTACATTCCCGGTGAAGGCCACAACCTGCAGGAACACAGCGTTGTCCTCATCCGTGGCGGCCGTGTAAAGGACCTTCCCGGTGTCCGTTACCACATCATCCGCGGTACCCTCGATACCTCCGGTGTCACCGATCGCCGCAAGAGCCGTTCCAAGTACGGCGCCAAGCGTCCCAAGTAGTTTTTTCTGAAAAACTGACTTTTTTCTTACATCAGCTTTCATACAGGCGTTTGTCATGCAACGCACCAGGCTGCCTCAAGGCGCCGGGCGCTGCGGGGCTGATGACGCCCAGGAAAGCATCCATTCAAGGAGAAAACCATGCCCCGTAAAGGTCCCGTTCCCAAGCGTGAAGTTCTGCCCGATCCTTTGTACGGCAGCAAGCTTGTCACCAAATTTGTTAACCGTCTGATGTACGATGGCAAGAAGGGCGCTGCCGAAAAGATCTTCTATACCTCCGTACAGACCCTGGCTGAAAAAACCGGCGAAGACGCCATGAAGGCCTTTGAAAAGGCTCTCGACAACGTGAAGCCCCGCCTTGAGGTCAAGTCCCGCCGCGTGGGCGGTGCTACCTATCAGGTGCCCATGGAAGTGCGTCCCGACCGCCAGCTGTCCCTGTCCATCAGATGGATCATCAACTACGCCCGTTCCCGTGGCGAGAAAGGAATGGACGCCAAGTTGTCCGCCGAGCTCCTGGATGCCTACAACGGTCGCGGCGGTGCTGTGAAAAAACGCGAAGACACGCACCGCATGGCCGAAGCCAACAAGGCTTTCGCCCATTACCGCTGGTAAACCATTCACAAGAGTGCAGTAAGAGTGCATGAAAACAAAGCTGTGTCCCCCGAGGGACACAGCTTTGTTGACAGCATACAGGCATCCATCTGGAGGATATCTCGTGTCCCGCTCCGTATCAATTGAGAAAGAACGCAATATCGGCATCATGGCCCATATCGATGCCGGCAAGACAACAACCACAGAACGTATTCTGTTCTACACAGGCGTCAACCACAAAATCGGTGAAACTCACGATGGTGAGTCCACCATGGACTGGATGGAGCAGGAGCAGGAACGCGGCATCACCATTACATCTGCCGCCACAACCTGTTTCTGGAAAGACTGCCGCATCAACATCATCGACACCCCCGGCCACGTGGACTTCACCATCGAAGTCGAGCGCTCCCTGCGCGTCCTTGACGGCGCCGTGTGCGTCTTCGATGCAGTTGCCGGCGTTGAGCCCCAGTCCGAGACCGTGTGGCGCCAGGCCGACACCTACAATGTTCCCCGTATCTGCTTTGTCAACAAAATGGACCGTGTCGGCGCCAACTTTGAGCGCTGCGTGCAGATGATTCACGACCGCCTGGGTGCCACACCCGTGCCCCTGCAGCTGCCCATCGGCGCTGAAGACAAATTTGAAGGCGTTGTGGATCTTATCCGCGGCAAGGCCCTGACCTTTGACAAGGCTACCAAGGGCACCGAGGTTGTGGAAAATCCCATTCCGGCAGACATGCAGGCAGCCTACGAGGAAGCCCGCCACCACATGCTGGAATCCGTGGCCGAAGAAGACGAGGAACTGCTTGAAAAGTACCTCGGCGGCGAAGAGCTGACAGAAGCTGAAATCGTCTCCTGCCTCCGCAAGGCCACCATCAGGCGTTCCGTTGTGCCCGTTCTCTGCGGCACAGCCTTCCGCAACAAGGGCGTGCAGCCCCTGCTCGACGCCATTGTTGACTACCTGCCCAGCCCTGTCGATATTCCTCCGGTCAAGGGACACGATCCCGATGACGAAGAGAAGACAACAGACTGCCACTGCACCGACTCCGAACCTCTGTGCGGCATGGTCTTCAAGCTGTTCTCCGACCCCTTCATCGGCCATCTTTCCTTCTTCCGCATTTACTCCGGCTACCTGGAATCCGGCATGACCGTGCTCAATGCCAACAATGGCAAGCGTGAGCGCGTAGGCCGTATCCTGAAGATGCACGCCAACAAGCGCGAGGACATCAAGTGGGCCGGCGCCGGTGACATCGTGGCCCTGGTCGGCCTGAAGAACTGCTCCACCGGTGACACGCTGTGCGATGAAAAGCGCATCGTCAAGCTGGAATCCCTGCATATTCCGGATCCCGTTATCGAAGTCGCCATCGAGCCCAAGACCAAGAGCGACCGTGACGCCCTGTCCGCCGCCCTCAACAAGCTGGCCAAGGAAGATCCTTCCTTCCGCGTGAAGGGCGACGAGGAAACAGGACAGACCCTGATTGCCGGCATGGGCGAGCTCCATCTGGAAATCATCGTTGACCGCCTGGTGCGCGAATTCAACGTCAACGCCAACGTGGGCAAGCCCCAGGTTGCCTACCGCGAGACCATCAGCGCTCCTGCCAAGACCGACATGAAGTACGCCAAGCAGTCCGGCGGCCGCGGCCAGTACGGCCACTGCGTCATCGAGATCGAACCCAATCCCGGCAAGGGCTATGAGTTCATCAACTCCATCACCGGCGGCGTAATTCCCAAGGAATACATTCCTGCCATCGACAAGGGCATTCAGGACGCCATGAAGAGCGGCGTCGTGGCCGGCTTCCCCTGCGTTGACATCAAGGTCAACCTGGTGTTCGGTTCCTACCACGAAGTTGACTCCTCCGAGCAGGCCTTCTACGTGGCCGGCTCCATGGCCATCAAGGACGCCATGAAGAAGGCTTCTCCCGAACTGCTTGAGCCCATCATGGACGTGGAAGTCGTTACCCCCGATGAATACCTGGGTGACGTCATGGGCGACCTCACCGGCCGCCGCGGCCGCGTGTCCGCCATGGAAGCCCGCTCCGGCGGTGCCCAGTCCATCCGCTGCCAGGTGCCCCTGGCCAGCATGTTCGGCTATGCCACAGACCTGCGTTCCAAGACGCAGGGCCGTGCTTCCTTCACCATGCAGCCCGATCACTACGAACGTGTTCCTGCCAACATTGCTGAGGAAATCAAGAGCGCCCGCGCCTAGTTTCTT
>CAVJEZ010000051.1:9236-10689 GCA_963648625.1 Odoribacter splanchnicus | reverse complement strand
GTACCATTCGCAGGCTGTGACAGGATCAGGCAGAACGCCGAGCCCGTTTTCGTACATGCGCCCAACCAGCACCTGCGCCTTGTCATTGCCGCTTTCTGCGAGAGGAGCAAGGGCTTTCATAGCCTGCTTGTAGTGTCCGATATTGTAATCGGTCCAGGCCTGCCTGATGACTGCATCCTGCCCGGACATGTCCTTCTGGACAGCTTCCTGAGCCATGCAGGAAACAGGGGCGGCCACGCCCTGAAAAAATATGCCGGCAGCCAGGATGGTGCTGGCAGCAAAGGCTGTTGCTTTCATTATAAGAGCTCCTTGTTCTTCATTTTTATGCGCGCAGTCTTATAGTACTACAGGGAAAAGAGCCGGCACACAGAGCCTCTCCTTTCCTGCACAGTTTTATCCAGCCGCAACAGAGTTGGCAAGCATGTCACCCTGCCCCTGCCAGCTTCTTCAGGAGATATCTTTTTATGAGCGAATATGACGATCCGAAAAACGTCGTAGATGCCGAAATCATCACCGACGTCTCTGGCCGGAAAGGCTACGAAAGACAGTCAGGGGCATACTACAGCAGCAGCTCGGACGGATTCCGGACACAATATACCTACTTCAGCATGATGGGGCCTGGTGCGCCCGGCCATCAGCAGATTTCGCTGGCCTGGGGCATCACCCTGGCGCTTTTGCTTTTCTGCTTTTTCAAATGGGGCTTCCTGGCTGGCCTGGGATTCGGCTTCTTTTATCTTGTCGGATCCTGCCTTGGCATATACAGCAACTTAAGGACAGTAATGCAGGGGAAAATGCCCAATCCCTGGATTACGCGCATCTGCGTATGGGGAGCTAGCATGCTCCTGGTATCCTGGCTTGTCTGAGCGCCCGGCAGACGGGAGCCCGTGGCAGGTATATCTTCTCGTATGTGCTGACAATACCCTGTATTGCGGCTCGACCACGGATCTTGCCCGCCGTTTGCGCCAGCACAACGGCGAGCTTGCAGGCGGGGCCCGCTATACCAGGAGCAGACGGCCTGTCAGGCTGGCTTGCAGCTGCCGCTGCCCCTCAAAACAGGCCGCCCTGCGCCTTGAGGCGCGGATAAAGAAGCTGGGCAGGGATCAGAAAATTCCAGCCCTGATGAATGCAAGCGCCCCTGGCAGCCTGTCTTAAAGCTTCACCAAACTAAAACAATGATCGAACTTTCAACGGCACTTTCTTTTTTTGCCTCAGCCCTTCTTCTGGGCTATGCGCCAGGACCTGACATACTTTTTGTCATGACACAGTCGGCCCTGCACGGCGCAAAGGCAGGCCTTGCCACCATGTGCGGCCTTGTCACCGGCCTGTGCTTTCATACGGCCCTGGTTTCCTTTGGCGTAGCAGCCCTTATACAGGCATCACCCGTAGCCTTTACCATCATTAAGACGGCAGGTGCCTGTTACCTGCTCTGGCTGGCCAGGCTTGCCTGGAAGGC
>CAVJEZ010000051.1:0-8490 GCA_963648625.1 Odoribacter splanchnicus | reverse complement strand
GGCGCACTGATGCTGGATCTGCCGGCCATTGCCTGGGAGCAGTTTGCCCTGGCTCTTCCATCAAACAAGCTCTGCAAGCCAGACTGCAAGGGGCTCTGCCCGCACTGCGGCGCTGACCTCAACAAAGGCCCCTGCGCCTGCCCCAAAGACGAAGGGGATCCCAGGCTGGCTGTCCTCAGGAATCTGAAGGTAGAAAAACAATAGACAGGGCACGTACTTTCTGATATTTCTTTCTCCTTTGAAAAGCCCCTGTATTTCAGGGCTCTCTGTTTTTACCCTCTCTTTTGCGTTTATACTTCGCCTGCCATATTCCATTTTTTCGGGAATCCGGGCAGGAAAGAATAATAGTATCAGGAGTTTCTCCAATGGCTGTTCAGCAGAATAAAAAATCCCGCTCCCGCAAGGGTATGCGCCGTTCCCACGACCGTGTGGCCGTGCCTTCCGTGATCTACTGCTCCTGCGGCGAGCCCACTCTGCCTCACTGCATCTGCCCTTCCTGCAAGACATATAATGGGCATGAAATGCCTTCTGACTACCAGGGACTGAACACCGTTCTCGGTGCTGAAGCCAAGGCAGCAGAGTAAGCTGTACCGCCGTGCCGGACACAAAGCCGGCACGGCTGGTCCGGAAAACTGCGGCAGGATCCCCCGAGGCAGGCCTGCATCTGATTGCATAATCTGCAATATGGGTGTGACAGCTGAGCGGGCCTGCTCCCGGAGCACGCACATATGAGCGAGCGGCCTATCATTGCAGTTGACGCCATGGGCGGCGATTTTGGTCCGTCTGTCCTTGTTCCCGGTGCCCTTGAGGCATCGAGAACGGACAATCTTAAGGTCCTTTTGGTTGGAGACACGCCCCGTATCGAGGCAGTCCTTGCCAAATCGAATCTTGACGGCGTTGACTATGACATTGTCCATGCAGAGGAAGTGGTGCTCATGAACGAGCACCCTGCCGATGTTTTGCGCCGCAAAAAGAAATCCTCCATCCAGATTGGCTGCCGCCTTGTAAAGGACCATGTCGCAGACGCCGTTGTTTCGGCAGGGCATTCCGGCGCAGCAGTGGCCTGCGGCATGTTTATCATTGGCCGCCTCAAAGGCGTGGAGAGGCCGGCCCTGTGCGCCATGCTTCCGACAGAGAAAACTCCTGTTGTCCTGCTGGATGCCGGTGCCAACGTGGACTGCCGCCCCTACCACCTCTTCCAGTTCGGGCTCATGGGCGATGCCTTTGCCCGCGACATCCTGAACTACGAGTCGCCCAGGGTCAGCATCCTTTCCATCGGCGAGGAAGAGGGCAAGGGAAACTCCCAGGTCAAGGAAGCCTTTGACCTTCTCAAGGGAGCCAAAAACCTTAACTTCATGGGCAATGCCGAAGGCCGCGACATTTTTACAGGCGATCTGGACGTCATTGTGTGCGACGGCTTTGTGGGCAATATCGTCGTCAAGATGAGCGAAGGCATGGCCAAGTCGCTGACGCACATGCTGAAGCGCTGCTTCAAGAGTTCGATCCCGGCCATGCTGGGCGCCCTTCTGGCCAAGCGAGCCTTCAAAAACTTCCGCCGCACCATTGACTATGCCGAATACGGCGGAGCTCCCCTGCTTGGGCTCAAGAACCTTGCCATCGTCTGCCACGGCCGCTCAAACAGCCTGGCCATGACCAATGCCATACGCATGGCCGGTACCTTTGTCCGCAAAAAGACTGTCGAAAGACTGGCTGAAACCATACTTGCCAACGAGGAGCTGACCCGCTTCTCCAGATCCGGCCAGGCTCAAAATTAAGCTCAAAGCTAAATTCAAAACCAGGCTCAGAAACAGGCTCCATTTACGATCCAACTAACCAGGTGCTCCGGAACATGACAGACCTCTATCTTCATTCACTTGCTTTTCATACGCCTGAAAAGATCTTGAACAATGACGATCTGAGCAAAATCGTTGACACCAACGATGAATGGATCCGGACAAGGACCGGAATACGCGAGCGTCATGAGGCAGGAGCCGGTGAAAATACATCCGACCTGGCTACACAGGCAGCCCTTAGGGCCCTGAAAAATGCAGACATGGACGCCTCCGAACTGACGCATGTCATAGTTGCAACAGGTACACAGGACAATCTCAGTCCGAGCGTGGCCTGCATTGTTGCGTCCAACATCGGGGCAGGCCATGTTATGGCCTTTGACTTCTCTGCGGCCTGTTCCGGCTTTATATACGGCCTTTCCATCTGCAGAAATTTTCTCTGCGGCGACCCGAAAGCAAAAATCCTGCTTGTCTGTGCGGAAGTGCTGACACGCCGCGTGGACTGGCAGGACCGCACCACCTGCGTTTTGTTCGGCGACGGAGCAGGAGCGCTTGTCATCACGGCCGAGGAAGAAAACGCACTGGCCAGGCTTGAAGACATACAGTGCCTAAGCGACGGCGATGCCAGGGACCTCATCATAGTAGGCGGAGGAACAGCCTGTGCCTATCAGAAAGGCGATCCTGTAGACAGCTGCTACTTTATCCGCATGAATGGCCGCGAAACCTACAAATATGCCGTGCGCAACATGAGCGCCATCTGCCATGACCTGCTTGAGCGCAACTCATATGACATCAGCGACGTGGACCTGCTTGTTGCCCACCAGGCCAATATCCGCATTATACAGGCAGTAGGCGAGCGTTTGAAAATTTCTGAAGACCGGGTCTTCACCAATCTTGCACAATACGGTAATACTTCTTCTGCATCCATCCCCATTGCCCTGACCGAGGCGTTCAGCCAGGACAGGATCCAGCCTGGCAGCCTTGTGCTGACAACAGCCTTCGGATCGGGCCTGACATGGGGCGGGGCGCTGTTGCGTTTCTAATTTTTTTTGTACTACAACCGTACTGGAGCCAGTTTTGAATACGCTTTCCCCAACTACCCCCACAGCTGTGGTAACCGGCGGTTCACGCGGTATAGGCCGTGCCATTGCCGAAGCTCTGGCTAATGATGGCTACCAAATTCTGCTCACCTATGTCAGCCGCCCCCAGGAGGCCGAGGCTGTCGTAGCCGGCCTCAGGGCCGGCGGACACCAGGCTGCCTGCACCTGTCTTAATGTGGGCGATGCCGATGCCGTCTGCGCATTTTTCCGTGACAACGTAAAGGACAAGCTCAACCTTGCCTGCCTTGTCAACAATGCCGGCATCACCAAGGACGGCTTCCTCATCCGCATGAAGGATGAAGACTTTGATGCCGTCATCAATGTCAATCTGCGCGGAACATTTGTGGCCTCGCGCGAGGCAGCCAAGATCATGGCCAAAAAGCGCACCGGCTGCATTATCAATATTTCTTCTGTTGTCGGCCAGATGGGCAATGCGGGACAGGCCAACTACGCAGCCAGCAAGGCAGGCATTATCGGCCTGACCAAATCCAATGCCAAGGAACTTGCCCAGCGCGGCATCCGCGTCAATGCGGTGGCTCCCGGCTTTATTGAAACGGAGATGACTGCGGTTCTGTCCGAAGAGCAGCGTGCCCAGTACGCCGAGGCCATTCCGCTGAAGCGTCTTGGGACAGCCCAGGATGTGGCACAGGCCGTGGCTTTTCTGGCCTCGCCAAAAGCCGCCTATATCACGGGACAGATTCTGGCTGTCAATGGCGGCATGTACTGCTAGGCTCTTCAAACCAGTACTTAAGCAAATCAGGTATACAACCATTACCCCCTTTGGAGGATATCATGTCTGAAGTTTCTGAAAAAGTTACCAAAATCATTGTTGACCAGCTGGGCGTTTCCGCCGACGAAGTCAAGCCCGAAGCCTCTTTCATCGAGGATCTCGGCGCTGACTCCCTGGACCTCACCGAGCTGATCATGGCCATGGAAGAAGAATTCGACATCGAAATTGCCGATGACGACGCCCAGAAGATGCAGAAGGTGCAGGACGCCATCAGCTACATCGAAGAAAAGAAGGCCTAGTCAGATTTTTTTTACTCTGAGGGGCAGATCGCAAGGATCTGTCCCTCAGTTTTATTTTTTTTCAGCCAAAGAAACTGCAAGCCGGGAAAAAGGCCATGCGCAAGATGCAGGCGGGGTACCGGCCGCGGCATTAGCATAGTGTTGTACTCTTCTTATACATATGCTAGTAGTTAAAAAATTGGCTTACGCTAATTCAGCGATACCGTGGGACACACGGAAATCTACGCCTGGGGAGAGCTCCTGAGAAGATTCTGCTCCGGCAGAAAATCAGTGTTCAGTGAACCAGGAATCCCTGCCTTTGAGGCATGGAGAGTGTCAAATTCTCAAGGAGGCATTATGGCACGTCCTCGCGTCGTTATCACCGGCCTTGCCGCTCTGACCCCTCTTGGCCATGACATGGCAACCACCTGGGAACGCCTTGTTGCAGGTGAGTCCGGCCTTGGTCCTATTACTCTTTTTGATTCCACTGAGTATGCTTCCAAGGTAGCTGGTGAAGTAAAGGACTTTGATCCTACCAAGTATGTGTCGGCAAAAGAAGCCCGCCACATGGATCGTTTCACGCAGCTTGCAGCAGCCACTGGCACCATGCTTATGGAAGACTCGGGGTACAAGGTCACTCCTGAGAATGAACGCTCCATAGCCACCATCATAGGCGTTGGCATCGGCGGCCTGAAGACCATAGAGGACTTCAAGGAAAAGCTGCTGAAATCCGGTCCCAACAAAATTTCCCCCTTCCTTATTCCCATGATTATTTCCAACATGGGACCTGGCCAGATTGCCTTAAAATACGGCATCAAGGGCACCAACATGGTGACGACCACGGCCTGCGCCTCTGCAACGCATGCCCTGGGCACTGCCTATACAGAGATTGTGATGGGCCGTGTACGCGCCTGCATCACCGGCGGCGTGGAATCCACTGTCTGCCCCCTTGGCGTCTCCGGCTTCACGGCCATGAAGGCCCTCTCCACCAATTTCAATGACACGCCTGCCAGGGCGTCCCGTCCCTTTGATATCGACCGCGACGGCTTTGTCATTGGCGAGGGCTGCGGCCTGCTCATGCTTGAGCGTCTTGAAGATGCCCAGGCACGCGGTGCGAAGATTTACGCAGAAGTGCTGGGCTACGGCTCTTCCTGCGATGCCTACCATATTACAGCTCCGGATCCCTCCGGTGCCGGCATGGAATGGGCCATGCGCAATGCCCTGACGGACGCAGGGCTTGCTCCCGAGGCTGTAACGCACATCAACCCCCATGCCACTTCCACCAAGCTTGGCGACATCATTGAGACACGCGCCCTGAAGTCCGTGTTTGGCTCTCATGCCAAAAACCTGCATATTTCTGCCACCAAGTCCATGACAGGCCATCTTCTTGGCGCAGCAGGCGGCGTGGAAGCATGCTTCACAGCCCTGGCACTGCAAACCGGCATTCTGCCGCCCACAGTGAATCTGGAACACCCCGATCCCGAATGCGATCTGGACTACACGCCCAACAAGGCCGCGCACATAGCCTGCGAATACGCCCTGTGCAATTCATTCGGCTTTGGCGGCACCAATGCCAGCATTGTGATGAAGAAGTGGGTCGGATAAGGTAAGCACGCATCCGGAACCTGAACGTTCCAGGATTTAACAAATTTCCCGGCAGTCTGACTCTGGTATATTCAGGATCAGATTGCCTTTTTTCTTTCCTTCAGGAGGACACAATCGTGGACGAGATACTTTTTCAGGATCCTGCGGTGGCCAAGGCCATCTGCCAGGAAAGCGACCGCCAGGTAAGCAAGCTCGAACTTATTGCCTCAGAGAACTTTGTCTCTGCCGCAGTCCGTCAGGCCCAGGGCTCCTGCCTCACCCACAAATATGCAGAAGGCTATCCCAAGCACCGCTACTACGGCGGATGCGAGTTTGTTGACGAAGTGGAGACACTGGCCATTGAGCGTGCAAAGGAGCTCTTTGGCGCAGAATACGCCAATGTCCAGCCCCACTCCGGCTCCCAGGCCAACATGGCTTCCTACTTTGCCATGATCAAGCCCGGCGACACCATCCTGGGCATGAATCTCTCCCACGGCGGCCACCTGACACACGGCTCCCCTGTCAACTTCTCCGGACGCCTCTTCCATGTTGAATCCTATGGCGTAGGCAAGGACGGCTTTATTGACTACGACGAGCTGGCCGAAACGGCACGCAGGGTGCATCCCCAGGTCATAGTCGGCGGCGCCTCCGCCTATCCCCGCGTTATCGACTTTGCCCGCATGCGCGCCATCGCCGATGAAGTGGGCGCCAAGCTGATGATCGACATGGCCCATATCGCAGGCCTTGTGGCTGCAGGCCTCCATCCTTCCCCGATTCCGTATGCACACATCACCACCACGACCACGCACAAGACACTGCGCGGACCCCGCGGCGGCATGATCCTTTCCAGTGCTGACATGGCCAAGACCATCAACAGCCAGATCTTCCCAGGCATCCAGGGAGGCCCTCTGATGCACGTCATCGCTGCCAAGGCTGTCGCCTTTGGCGAGGCCCTGCGTCCCGGCTTCAAGACCTACGCCGGACAGGTCATCAAAAATGCCCAGGTGCTGGCCTCCGTCCTCATGAACGGCGGCTACAAGCTTGTCAGCGGCGGCACGGACAACCATCTCATGCTCATGGATCTGAGCGAGAAGGACTTCACCGGCAAGGATGCCGAGATTGCACTGGATGCAGCCGGCATTACGGTCAACAAGAATACCGTACCCTTCGAGACAAGGTCTCCCTTTGTCACAAGCGGCATCCGCATCGGCACTGCCGCCCTGACCACCAGGGGCATGAAGGAAGACGACATGCGCACGGTAGGCGGTTTCATCACCAGGGTCCTTGACAACGTCAAGGACGAGGAAACCATCAAAAAGGTGCGCACGGAAGTGGAAGAATTTGCCAGGTCCTTCCCCATTTTCACCTGGTAAGCTGCAGCGATCAGCCAGCCAGGATTCTGGACCGGCATTTCTAACGAGCCTGCTTTAAGGCATGGCTTATGAGTATAACGGGCGGAAGGAAGACCTTCCGTCCGCTTTTTGTACAGTCCGTTTTTCTTCCCTGATTTTGTCTTTTCCGCCAGCCAGCACTCTCTTGAATATAGCCCTTGCAACGTGTATTCTTCCACGCATGAATATGAACAACTCTCTGCAGCAAAGACTTCCCTGGCAGGACTACTTCATGCACATTGCCTACCTTGTGCGCTCAAGATCGACATGCCTGAGAAGGATGGTGGGTTGCGTCCTTGTCAAGAACAAGCGCATCCTGGCCACTGGCTATAATGGCGCTCCTGCATCTGTTTTAGAAGGCTTGCCAGCCTTCCCTGTTTTTGTCTTTTCCGTAAGCCCGCTTTCTCTTGAATATAGCCCTTGCAACGTGTATTCTGCCACACATGAATATGAACAATTCTCTGCAGCAAAGACTTCCCTGGCAGGACTACTTCATGCACATTGCCTACCTTGTGCGCTCAAGATCGACATGCCTGAGAAGGATGGTGGGTTGCGTCCTTGTCAAGAACAAGCGCATCCTGGCCACTGGCTATAATGGCGCTCCTGCCAACGTGCCCCACTGCCTTGAGACAGGATGCCTGCGCGAAAAGCTGGGCGTGCCCTCAGGCGAGCGGCATGAGCTCTGCCGTGCGCTGCATGCAGAGCAGAATGTGATCATCCAGGCCGCAGTCAGCGGCGTCTCCATTGCCGGGGCCGAAATTTACTGCACCACGCACCCCTGCATCCTTTGTTCAAAGATGCTTATCAACTGTGGTGTGACAACCATTTATTACTGTGAAAGCTATCCGGACAAGATGTCCCAGGAAATGCTGGACCAGGCAGGCGTCAGGCTTGTCAAGATGGACATTCCCAAGCCTCTGGACATTCTGCCGGACCAGGACCGATAAATACGGCATGCCTAAGACATGCCTTTTTCCATATCATCATCTGCCGCACTAAAAGCTCCTGCCCACAGAGGTTTGCCATGAGCACTAAGCGTTTTGAAGGCCCCATGAGAGAGGCCATACTGGAAGCCGGCAAGGGCCGTTTTGACACCACTCCCAACCCCACAGTGGGCGCAGTCCTTCTGCACGACGGCTGCGTGGTAGCCAGAGGCCATCATGCCAGGGCCGGCGGTCCCCATGCCGAGATAGCCTGCCTTGAGGATGCCCGCAGCAAATGCCTCTCCACCAGGGGCATGACCATGGTGGTAACGCTTGAGCCCTGCAACCATCAGGGCAGGACCGGGCCCTGCTCCGAAGCCCTCATCAAGGCCGGCATCACCCGCGTCGTCATCGGAGCCTCTGATCCGAACCCCAAGGCCATGGGCGGGGCAGAACGCCTGCGCCAGGCCGGAGTCGATGTTATCGAGGGCGTTCTTGAGCCTGAGTGCCGCCTGCTTGCTGCCGACTACCTCACCTGGCTTGAACAGAAAAGGCCCTTTGTGATGCTCAAGCTGGCCTCCACGCTTGACGGACGCATAGCCACGCGTACCGGCATGTCGCGCTGGATCACCGGGGACAAAATACGCAGCGAGGTGCACTGCATGCGCAGCGGCATCGGCCGTGCAGGCGGAGC
>CAVJEZ010000050.1:0-10700 GCA_963648625.1 Odoribacter splanchnicus | reverse complement strand
GGCGACAGGCTGGAACTGCACTGCTCCAATATCCGCCGCAGGATGATGCTGTGCAAGATGGACGCCAAGGCATATGTTGACGGCAAGCTGTGCTGCGAGGCGCAGATATCCGCTGCCATAGCCGACAGGCCGTAAGCGCTTTCCCCCTGCCGCTGAGCTGGCAGTTTTTCCTTTTTTCTTTCCCCCGCTCACGGACGCAGGCACATGCTTTTGCTGTCTCCTTGCGTCCGTGTGAGATATCGTTTATTTTTCATGTTTTCCAAATGGCCGCTTTCAGGCCATATCCATTACATGGGGGTTATAATGAAACGCATTCTGACACTTGCCCTTTTGTGCCTGGTCTTCTGTGCGGCACCGGCCTTTGCCCAGAAAACCTATATCAACGGCATTGATCCCAACTATCCTCCTTTCGCCTATGTTGACGAAAAGACAGGCCAGCCCGCCGGCTTTGACGTGGACTGCCTCAACTGGATCGCCAAAAAGATGGGCTTCAAGATCGAGCACAAGCCCATGGCCTGGGACGGCATTATTCCTTCCCTTATTGCCAAGCAGATCGACATGATCGGCTCCGGCATGAGCATCACCGACAAGCGCCGCCAGCAGGTTGATTTCTCCGAGCCCTACTGGCAGGTGTCCCGCGTCTTCCTGGTCACCAAGGACTCCAAGCTCACCCCCGAGCAGATTCTCTCCACCAAGGGCCTGAAGCTGGGCGTGCAGAGGGGCACCTCCGAGGCCGAGGCCATCCGCACCGAGCAGAAGGAAAAGGGCTACGGCTTCGAGCTGCGCAACTATGACTCCTGCCCCCTGGCCGTGGAAGATCTCCTCAACGGCCGCATCCAGGCCGCCCTCATGGACAGCCTGCCTGCCAATGACGCCATTTCCAAGGGCCGTGATGTCAAGGTCTGCGGCACGCACGGCGTACCGGATGACTTCGGCGTTGCCATCCGCAAGGGCGACACCGAGCTTATGAAGCTCATCAACGAGGGCTACAAGCTGCTCAAGGCCGATCCCATCTGGAAGGAACTGCAGGCCAAGTACCTCACCAAGAACTAACAGCAAAGCTTTCCCGTCCGGAGCCCCTTAAGTTTTAAGGGGCTCCGTTTCCCCTGAGGAACCAAATGCATTCTCTGTCAGTCATTATCGACGCACTGCCGTTTATCATGGGCGGATGCGTCGTCACTGTCGGTGCTGTGGGCATAGCCCTGACCATAGGGCTGTGCCTGGGCGTGCCCTTTGCCGTGGCGCAGGTCTACGGCTCGCCAGCCATGAAGCGTCTGGTTTCTCTGTATGTATGGTTTTTCCGCGGCGTTCCCATCCTGGTACTGCTCTTCCTTTTCTACGGGCTCTTTCTGAACATGGGACTGCCGGTAGAGCCGTTTCTGATTTCCTGCCTTGTCATGGGCTGCACATCGACAGCCTACCAGTCACAAATTTTCAGGGGCTCCATCCTTTCCCTGCCCCAGGGGCAGATGAAGGCCGGCAGGGCGCTTGGCATGCGCGACGGCCAGATTATCAGGAGCATCATTCTGCCGCAGGCCCTGCGCATTTCCATTCCTGGCTGGGCCAACGAATATTCCATCCTGCTCAAGGACAGTGCCGTCTGCTACGTACTTGGCACGCAGGAAATCATGGCACGCACAGCTGCCATTGCCGCACGCACCCATGAGCACCTTGCCCTGTACGCAACTGCGGGCGCCATTTACTTTATTCTCACCATCATCGTTCTCAGGCTTTTGCGCATCCTGGAAGAAAGCATGAGCATAGCCGGCTTTGGCGCACATGAGACAGGCGCAGCCAAGGGGGCCTAAATGCAGCAAGACGTTATTCTTGAAGTCAGCCACATCAGCAAGTCCATAGGAGACAGGGCCATCTTGACGGACTGTTCCCTGAGCGTTGCCCGCGGCGAGCTGAAAGTCCTCATCGGCCCCTCCGGTGCCGGCAAAAGCACCCTTCTCCAGTGCATCAACTGGCTCAACCCGCCGGATGAGGGATCAATCATCCTGGAAGGAAAGAAGCTGAATCCCTCCAACAAGGCCGAGCTCTGCGCCTTCAGGGCCAGGGTCGGCATGATTTTCCAGGAATTCAATCTCTTTGATCACCTGACTGCCATAGACAACGTCAGCATTGCCTTAAGAAAGGTGCGCGGCATGAATGCCGCAGAAGCAAAGGAAAGGGCCATGGAGGAGCTGGCCAGGGTGGGCCTGGCACATGTGTATCTCAACTATCCGGCCCAGCTTTCAGGCGGCCAGAAGCAGAGAGTGGCCATAGCCAGGGCCCTGGCCATGGACCCGACGGTCATCCTGCTTGACGAGCCTACCTCTGCGCTTGATCCCGAGCTTGTAGGCGAAGTGCTGGCAGTCATCCGCGATCTGGCCCAGAACGGCATGACCATGGTCATGGCCACGCACCAGATGGATTTTGCACGGGCACTGGCCAACGAAATTCTTTTCATGCAGAACGGCGTCATCATCGAACAGGGCACGCCGGATGAGCTGCTGGCAGACGGGGCGCAGACCAGGACCAGAGACTTCTTCACCAGAATAACGGAGATGGAGTAATGTTTGATTCTGCGTTTGTTCTGGAAGAACTGCTGCCTGCCTTAAACAAGGGACTGCTGGTTTCCATTGCGCTCATTGTGCCGGCCGGCATACTGGGATTTATCGGCGGCCTGGTGCTTGGATGCGTCAGGGGCTTCGGCAGGCCGTGGATGCGCTGGCTGGGCGATGCCTATACGGCCATCGTGCGCGGCATACCTCTGGCCGTGCAGCTGATGATGATTTATTTTGCCCTGCCAAAGCTTGGCATCTACTTTGAGCCTTACGGAGCTGCCCTCACAAGCTTTATCATCTGTTCAGCGGCCTATCATTCGGAATACGTCCGCGGCGCCCTGCTTTCCATAAGCCAGGGGCAGATCAAGGCTGCCAAGGCGATGGGATTTACCACCTTTCAGACTGTCGTCTGGATTATAGCACCGCAGGCTGCACGCAGGGCCCTGCCAGGATGCGGCAACGAAATCATCTACCTTATCAAGTATTCATCCCTGGCCTACCTTGTCACATGCATGGAGCTCATGGGCGAGGGCAAGGTCGTAGCCTCTGATACCTTCCGCTTTACCGAGGTCTTTATCGCAGTCGGCGCCTATTACCTTGCCATGGTTACCCTGGCCACATGGTTCCTCAACTGGCTTGAACGCCGCTACCGCATACCTGGCTTTGGTTCGGTATAAGGAAAGCAGTCAAAAGACATTTTCAGAAAAACCGTCCTCACCGGGGACGGTTTTTTCATGCCCTTTTGCATTAAAAGGCTGTGCCAGGCACAGGCCTGTGCCCGTATTCAATGCCCGGGGATACTGCCGGTTCGTCTTATCGGCAAAAGATGAGCGAGAAACCTGATACGGGTGCTTTTAGCGATGTACTCTGCCCAGATATTGCCAGCATTCAGCCAATACTTATAAAAAAGGTCAGACAGATAAGATGCAGACACTTTACTGGTATCTGCATCTGCCATCTTCAAAAGCTGACACACTGTACAAAAGGAGAAAAGACATGCCTCGTGTACGAGTTAAAATTGGCGGAGAAAAGTTTCGCGTAATTCGGGAAAACTCATGCTATTACGCAGATAAAACAGCTTTGATAGAAGATTTTTTGAACGGAGAACCTCCAGAGGCCTTGCTCTTCACCCGTCCGCGCCGCTTTGGCAAGACGCTGATGATGACGATGTTGCGGGACTTCTTTGATATCAGCCAGGACAGCAAGGCTATATTTGAGGGACTTGCCATCTCGAAAAACAAGGAGCTCTGCGACAAGTGGATGAACCAGTATCCAACTGTATTTGTTACTTTCAAAGGAATCAGAGAGCTGACTTTTGAAGAGGCTTGGGGAAAAATCCGTTCGCGTATAGGCGAACTCTGCAAAGCTTTCAAATTCCTGACAGAGAGCAGTTCCGTTGATGAAACAGACAGGGAAAAACTTGCGGCTCTCAAGGCAGAAAAAAGCAGCAAAAGGCAGCTTGCTGATTCCCTGAAAACCCTTTGCAGTGCTCTGTACGCTCATTACGGTAAGCCTGTCATCCTGCTCATTGACGAATACGATGTTCCCCTGGCCAGGGCTCAGGAAAACGGATACTACAGTGAGATGGCTGTATTTATTCAGGACATGCTGGAAGAAGTCTTAAAGACTAATGATTTCCTTCAGTTTGCCATACTGACCGGCTGTCTAAGGATAACAAAGGAAAGTTCCTATACAGGACTAAACAACCTCAGGTGCTATGGCATTTCCGATGTGCGCTTTGCCGACAAATTTGGCTTCACATCAAATGAAGTCGATGACCTTCTGTCTGTTGCCGGATTCCCGGAGAAAAAGGATTTAATAAAGGAGTGGTATGACGGATACCGTTTTGGTGACGATACCGAAATCTACTGTCCCTGGGATATTCTGCAATATATTGAAGATCTGCAGGCAAAAGCTACTGCAAAGCCCAAAGCATACTGGGAAAACACAAGCGGAAACAGTCCGGTTCGAAGCTTTGTCGGAAATACTGCTTTCAAAGCCAGCAGCAAAATCGAAAAACTGCTGGCAGACGGATATGTGACAAGCAGCATTAATGAAGGTCTCACCTATAATTCATTGTATGAGTCAGAGGAAAATCTGTGGACCCTTCTCTATCTGACAGGCTACCTCACTACGGCCTCCCCTGACATGGTGAACTACAGTGACGCATCCGCTGATTCAGAAGGGCAGCCACTTGTCATACCCAACAAGGAAGTGAAGGCAATATTCCTTAAAACCATCAAGTCATGGTTTAAGGATACCATGAAGGCTATGGACAGAAAGCCGCTCTTTGATGCTTTCTGGAACGGAGACAGCGAAGGCTTTCAGGAAATCTTCTCCCGCATACTGCTGAAATCCATCAGCTTTCACGACTACCACGAAAACTTCTATCATGCCGTGCTCACCGGAACCTTTATCGGTGCAGGCTGGGAAGTTACTTCCAATCCCGAAAGCGGGCTGGGAAGGCTGGATGTCCTCGTAAAAGATGAAGACAACGCAAGGTCAGCCATTATTGAACTTAAACGTTCCAAAACCGCCGGAGAAATGGCTAAGGATGCAGAGGATGCCATCATCCAGATCAAGGAAAACAAATATGTCGCAAATTTTGAGGGAGACTATAAAAAAATCATGTTCTGGGGCATATCCTTCTGGAAAAAGTTCTGCGCAGCCAGGGCAGAGGAATACAGCGGTCAATAGACTGACTCACTCTGTTTTTTCCGAATCCGAGATTTTGTTCCACTCAGGTGCCGTATAGCCTGCATCCGGCATTGTCTCCTTGTCTATGCCGTAGACATCGCCAAAGAGCTTCTGGGCGGCATTGTCCCCTATGAGGTACATGACATCGCCCATTGCCAGCACATGGGAGGCATCGGGGTTGATAAACGACGTACCGTCAGTCCGGTAGACGGCAAGCACGCTGCACTTTGTCTCATTGCGGATGCCGCTTTCCATCAGGCTCTTTCCGGCAAGCTTTCCATGTATAGTATACCTGAAGACGGAAAGCCTTTCGTTCAGCATGAGAACGCGGTTGGGCGAAAGCAGGTTGATGATGGTGGCGCTGACAAGGGAAGCAAGGGAGAGGACAAGGTCCGCTCCTGCCATATGCATGCCGTTGATATTCCTGTCCAGGGAGGCACGGCTGATAACCTGCACATCAGGCCTCAGGCTGCGGCAGTAGATAGTAAGATAGATATTGGCGTCATCGTCATGTGTTGTCACAAGAATAGATGATGCGCTGGCAAGCCCTGCCTTTTCCATCACGGACTTATTGGTGGCATCGCCGCATATAAGCGGTATCCTGTCGGTCTGGATGTCGTCTTTCCTGTCCACTATGACGGCCTTGATGCCGCGCCGTGTCAGGCTTCTGCCAACGGCCATGCCCACGCGGCCGCCGCCTATGATAATGACGTGCGCCTTGTCCAGGGCCTCGTCGTCATGGCTGCTGAGCATGCGGTTAAATGCCTTTATCTGGGCTTCCGTGCCTGCGACCACAAGCACTGTGCTCTCGTCAAATACCGTACTGGTGCTGGGCAGGCTGAACACGCCGCGTTTCCAGACGCCAACAACACTGACACCGGACACCTTGCGGATAGAGCTTGAGATCAGCGTCTTGCCTGCCAGCGGCGTGCGCATGACAGGAGCTTCTGCCACAACAAGATCTCCAAAGTGCCCCAGAGGGCTCACGCGCTCTTCCGGATTGATGACACGCCTGGCCAGGGCCTCGCCAAGCAGGCTGTAGAAATGGAAGCAGTGCCTGCACCCTGCCATACGCAGGATATCCCTGGCTGCCAGCCGTTCCACGCCGGCAATAATGGAGAGGTTTGGTGCCGCTTCATGGGCTGAGAAAACAATGTTGGCACTGCGCACGTCCGTATTCATGACTACCAGGGCAGAGGCCTGCTGCGCCCTGAGCTTCAGGTAGGTTTCCTTGTCGTCGTATTCGCCAAAGGCAACCCTGTAGCCCTGCCCTATGAGCTGCAATGCGCTCTGCATCTCGCCGCAGAGGATGATGGGCTGCATGTTGTACCTTTGCAGGGTATCTGCCACGTTCAGGGCGATGGGATTGGTGCCGACAACAAGGACATGCCCGTTCACCTTTTCCGGCAGCTGCCTCGGGATCATGCCCTTCTTCTGCTTTTCCATCATAGGGATATACAGATGCTGTATAAAGGTAAAAGGCAGCAGGATAAGAAAGAAGACAATGCCAGCCAGCAGCACCACAATGGAAAAAATCATGCCCAGATCAGAGGAGAAGGTAATGTCGCCAAACCCCAGCGTCGTCATCACCGTCATCGTCCAGTACAGGCCGGTCACCCAGGAATAGTCCCGCCCCTCGTACTGCATGATGAGATGAAAGAGCAGGGAAAAGCAGGCAATTTCAGCCAGCAGCAGGAGCAGGAACCGGACAAAGACCCTTTTGTGCTCTCCCAGGCTTTCGCCCAGGCTCTGTCCGGAGCCTTCTTCCTGTCCCAGGGACGACAAAACTGAGGAAATGAACTTCACAAGCCTCTCCACATGATACAGGCAGGCTGTGCTGCCTTAACGCATTTGCAAAATACCTGCCTGCAGGCAAAGTATACTGCTTCTTTACTTCCCTTTTGCCCTGTAGGCAAACGCCAGGCCAAAGATCGCCTGCCGGCTCATTCCGGGCCTTTCAGAAGGCTCAGGGCAGGGGGTGGACAAAGGTTCAGAAAACAGGCAACCTGCATACAAGACGAACTTTTTTTGCTTATCAGCCTGTGGCTTGCATCAAGCCTAAATCAGGCAATAGGAGAATACGCATGCCCGCATTACAGACAAGGGAAATGGGAATAAAGGCCAGGGCCGCCTCGCACCTGCTGGCTGCTGCTCCGGCAAAAGCCAAAAACCGCTTCCTGCAGAACATGGCCCGCCTGCTCATGGATCACAGAAAGGACATCCTGGCCGTCAATGAAAAGGATCTGGAAGAGGCCAGAAAGCTGGAGCTGGATACGCCCAGGCTGGACAGGCTGACGCTTACTCCTGCCATAATCCAGGACATGCACGAGGCCTGCCTGCACGTGGCCTCCATGCCTGATCCCATTGGTGCCATGGACAGGCAGTGGCAGAGACCAAACGGCATCCTGGTCGGCAAAATGCGCATTCCCCTGGGCGTCATCTGCATGATTTACGAAGCAAGGCCCAATGTCACCGTGGATGCGGCCATTCTCTGCCTCAAGGCCGGCAATGCCGTTATCCTGCGCGGCGGGCGTGCAGCCGTCAATTCCAACCGCTACCTTGCAGGCCTTCTGCAGCAGGCCCTGACAGAGGCAGGCCTGCCAGGCGATGCCGCCCAGCTGGTACAGAGCCAGGACTATGCCATAGTCAACGAGCTCTGCCATATGGACGAGTATATCGACGTCATCATCCCGCGCGGCGGAGAGGGGCTGGTCAGGGCTGTGACCGAGGCTGCCACCATGCCCGTGCTCAAGCACTACAAGGGTGTCTGCCATGCCTACATAGACGAGACTGCCGATACGGACATGGCCGTAAACATAGTCTATAACGGCAAGGTGCAGAGGCCCGGCGTCTGCAATGCCCTTGAATGCCTGCTTGTCCATCAGGACATGGCTGAAAGCGTCCTGCCGCAGATAGGCGAAAAGCTTGGCGGGGCAGGAGTCACCTTCCATGCCTGTCCCAAGTCCCTGCCCCTGCTGGGAGAACATGCCGAGGCCATGACAGACGAGGATCTCGGCATGGAATTTCATGACCTTGTGCTGGCTGTCAAAGTCGTCAGGGACATGGACGAGGCCATAGAGCATATCACAAAATACAATTCCAACCACACGGACATCATCGTCACCAACAACTATCAGCATGCACAAAGCTTCATCCGCCGCGTGGATGCCAGCATGGTCGGAGTCAATGTTTCCACCCGCTTTAACGACGGAGGACAGCTGGGGCTGGGTGCCGAAATAGGCATCTCCACCTCCAAGCTGCATGCCTACGGCCCCATGGGCGTGGAAGAGCTCACAACCACAAAATTTGTTGTCCTTGGCGAAGGGCAAGTCAGAGAGTAATGAGCCAGTCAGCAGCTCCTTCAGGAACGCACGGCCTGGCAATCCTGGGCGGGTGCTTCAATCCCGTCCACTACGGCCATGTGCGCCTGGCTGTGGCGCTGCATGAAAGGCTTGCCTCCGTGCTTTCGGACATCACCTTCATGCCCAGCGCCCACCCGCCGCACAAGCCGGAAGAGCACATGCTCCCCTTCCCTTTGCGGGCGGAGCTTGTGAAAAAGGCCATTGAGCCCTGGCCGTGGCTGCACTGCTCCCTGATGGAAGGCGAGCGCGACAAGCCGTCCTATACCTGGGACACTCTGGGCTTGTTAAAAAAGGAACTAGCCAGCGGGCAGGAGCTCTTCTTTATCCTTGGCATGGATGACTATGCCCAGCTGCCGACCTGGCACAACGGGCTGCGCCTCACTGAGAGGGCAACCCTGCTTGTCATTTCCAGGGAAAGCCATACAGGCGCAACCTTTGCAGAGCTGACAAGGAACATGTGGCCAGGGGCGCTTCCGGCCGCACCTGTCAGTACAGACGGCCTCTGCATGACCTGCGGCACAAGCCGCATTCTGTTCCAGCCTGTGCCGCTTGTTCCCATAAGCTCATCCCTTGTGCGGCGCCGCTGGCTGGACGGCCTTCCCATAACGAACCTGGTCCCTGACGCTGTAGCGCAGGAACTCTCAAAACAGGCAGAAACGGTTTTAAAACACTGGACAGATTCCTGTTCATAAAGTATTTAGCACTTGTTTGTTGCAAGTCGTGCAGGACAGCCTCCGGAAACGGATCATAGCCCTTTGCACAGAGTTATTGAAATTTTTCACATTCCAGTGTATCAATAAAGCAGAAAGTCCCGGAGCAAGGCTGATGTTCGCTCCATCAGACTTTGCGGGTTTATGACCTTTTTACTTATGGAGAATTACTATGGCAGCTGTAATTAAAAAAATTCTTTGCGCTGTTGACCTTTCTGAGCACAGTGCCCAGGTCGCTGATTACGCGGCTCTCTTTGCCAGCAAGCTGAATGCTGAGCTGTACGTTGTTTATGTTGCCCCCACCTTAAGCCAGTACACCGGCTTCAAGGTTCCCCAGTCTGACATTCACGCCTTTGTCGGCGAAATCGTCTCTGGTGCCCAGGCCAGCATGAATGACTTCTGCGCCGCTCACTTTGAAGGCCTGAACGTGAAGACCGAAGTCCTGGTTGGCTATGCTTCCGACGAAATCCTCGCCAAGGCCAAGCGCGACAACGTTGACATGGTCATCATGGGCACCCATGGCCGCAAGGGCATTGACCGCATCCTCTTCGGCTCCGTTGCTGAAAAGGTCGTCAAGAACTCCGAAGTTCCGGTTCTGACCATTCATCCCGACAAGTAGGTGGTATTTTTTGCAGATACAGCAAATTTTGTGTTGACAGAATAGCTGTATTGCTCTAAAAGACCTCCATCGGATACGTCTCCATCGTCTATCCGGTTAGGACAGCGGCCTCTCACGTCGCTAAGAGCGGTTCAAATCCGCTTGGAGACGCCACAAATTTTATGCGCCGGTTTCTCAATGAGAGACCGGCGCAATTTCTTAAGAACAACCACTTGCGGAGAGGTATCGAAGTGGCCGTAACGAGCTCGACTCGAAATCGAGTTGTCCTAGTGATAGGGCACGTGGGTTCGAATCCCACCCTCTCCGCCACTAGTGAAAATCAAGGGGACTTTGTCTGACCGCAAAAGGTAGCAAAGTCCTTTTTTTGTGCGAAATTTCAATAACTTATATTCCGTACTCGTTTTTTGGCCGTTCACCGTCGCAGACCAGCAGTTATGCAATTTGTGAAGGTTGATGTATAGGTTTTGTAAAAGCAGCCGTGAGCGGCTTGCCCCGACCTATACAAATCGCATGTAACGTGTTGCAAAAAAAAGGCCCCCTGTCTGAAAGCGCCTGACAAAACCAGAGAGACGTCAGCACAGGCAGTTTGACAACAGGAAGGCGAAATTACCGAAGTCACTTGCTAAACCAGTCCTGTGACAGACCTTGGCATCACCTGCCTGCTGCAAAGAGTCAAAATTTCCAGACACACAGGCAAACAAGCAGACTGCCCGGCAGCAAAACTTGTCAGGGACTCCTGTTTTTTGACAGGCAAAGCAGAATT
>CAVJEZ010000049.1:0-10959 GCA_963648625.1 Odoribacter splanchnicus | reverse complement strand
GCTGGGCTTTATGAAATAGATGACAACATGCCTGATACAGATGATAATGAGCAAGACACAGTATATCCATCAGTTTTTGAAACAGACTTTGAAAGGAACCGCATTTTCTTTGGTGCTCCCGGCACAGGCAAGAGCTATACCCTGAACGAGGAAAAGGACTATCTTCCTGGCGTGGACTATGAGCGTGTGACCTTCCACCCTGACTATTCCTATGCCAGTTTTGTCGGCACATACAAGCCTGTGCCGTCCAGGGACAGTGACGATAAGGACGCCATAACGTATGCCTATGTTCCGGGCCCGTTCATGCGCACCTATGTCAAAGCCCTTAAAAGCAGCAGGACTGATACGCCCAAGCCCTTTTTGCTGATAATCGAGGAAATCAACCGTGCCAATGTGGCAGCTGTCTTCGGTGACATATTCCAGTTGCTGGATCGCAATGATGACGGGTGCAGCATGTATCCGATTCAGGCATCTGAGGACATCAGAAAATACCTGGCTCACGAGCTTGGCGACGATCCGGACGACTATCCTGAAATCTGCATCCCCGGCAACATGTTTATCTGGGCTACCATGAACAGCGCTGATCAGGGCGTGTTTCCCATGGATACGGCCTTCAAGCGCCGCTGGGATTTTACCTATCTGGGCATTGACGACAGCGAAGCAGGAATAGCCGGCAAGACAGTAGTCCTGGGGCAGGGGGAATACCTCCGCCTTGTGGAATGGAATGCGCTCAGAAAAGCCATCAACAACGAGCTGCTCACCTACAGGCTGAACGAGGACAAGCTGATGGGGCCGTATTTCCTCTCAGGCAGGATACTGCCCGAAGGAAAGGAGTTTGACCCAGATGCGTTCGCCCGTGTCTTCAAGAACAAGGTCATCATGTACCTCTTTGAGGATGCTGCCAGGCAGAAGCGCAGCACCCTGTTTGGCGGCTGCGCTGAAGAGTCAAGGAACCAGTATTCCAAAATCTGCAGGGAATTTGACGTAAAGGGCGTACATATCTTCTGCGACAGAATCAGCAGCCAGTTTGCAGCCGCACCTGGCGATACTGTCCCTGAGGGTGACGCAGAATGATTTCAGTGTTCCTGCGGGAGCAAAAACGCTATTCCCTGAAAGAGCTGGCAAAAGCCTTTCACTGCTCCGGGAAAGAGGCTGTCCCCATTCTGAAGCGCCTGAAGGAATACGGCGTGCTCATGGCCGTACATGCCAGTGACAGGCAGAGGAATCTCACTGATCTTGCTGAGGAAAATGTCGAGCCTGCTGATATCAATGCTGCCGATATCGAGGCTGGTGAAAGCGGGTATCTGTATGTGTTCACCTTCGTAGGTGTCATTACCCTCATCACCAGCCACAGAAGATACGTGTTGAAATTTTGTCCCAAATACCTGCCTGACGGCATTTTTTCACCAACAGAGCTGAAAGACGCGCTGAAGCAGGTGCTGAGGGTTCTGGAAAAATACAATTCCCAGGAACAGATCATCCGCATGTACAATGAGACGGACGGCAGAAGCGCCTTCAACAGGCTGGCTGTCAGGCTGTTCCTCCTCCGGGACTACATCGAGAACGGTCCCTATACCAATACACAGGACATTACAGAGACCAACGGTTCGGGCGAGATTCTCTGGGAGAAGACAGTAAACGAGACTTTCACACTTCTGAGCGGCAACCGGCCGTATTATCCGGAACTGCTGACCAGGAAGCGCATATATGACGATACGGACTATTTCACCCGCCTGCACAAATGCATCGTCACCTGCTGCTCTCAGGAATTGCGGGATGCCGACCTGCTGGACCTCTTTGACATCATGGGTGCAGAGATTTCCGATGAGTGCCTCGAAGACTTCGGCGACACGGAGTATGTACTCTGCCGTATTGAGAGGGAGCTCAGTGTCCAGTTCAGCACCAGAAAGCAGCATCTCTTAAAAACGCTTTATGCCTATGTGAAAAACAGCAGCCTGCATGACAACCTGGACTGCTTCAGCATGTTCGGCACGAACAGCTTTAACCTGGTATGGGAGAAAGTCTGTGCAGAGGTGCTGGACAACCAGCTGCAAAAGCCTATCGGATGCCTGCCAGTGCCGCTGGCCGGGCAGTACCGTACAATGCGGCGAAAAAAGCTCAGACTCATTGACCTGATTGACAGGCCGCAATGGACAGGGACTGCGCAGGACGGCTCAGCATTTGTGAAGGAAGCCCCTGACACGCTTGTCCCTGACATCGTTTCTGTCATGAAAGCTGACGACAAGACTGACGGGGGAAACTGCCGCTTCATCATCTTTGACGCCAAATACTACAATCTGCAGCTGGAACCAGACAAAGAACTGCGCGGCCAGCCAGGAATCGAGTCAATAACCAAGCAGTACCTCTACCAGCTGGCTTTCAGGCATTTCACAGAAGCCCATGGCATGGATGTGCAAAACTGCTTTCTTCTGCCGTCGGCTTCTGAAGAGGTCATAGAGAAGGGGACGGTCACTCTTGCCATGCTGAAAAATCTGGGGCTTAAGGACATTCAGATACGGCTCCTTCCGGCAGGGACAATGTACAAACACTATCTTGAAGGCAGGAGGCTTGATGCACGCTCCCTGCATCTGTAATTCTGCACCTTTCATAGCAACATGCTATCAATACTCTTCAATACAGTGCATAAAGCAGCATAAAGCGCCAATATCCGATACAAAGTAGATGAATACCCCAATAATCACTAGACTAGACAGCCAAACTGTGCTACCGGAACTAGGCGTTTCTAGGAAATACGGCTGTACGCCGTATCTTCTGAAACGTTTTGTGTCCTTTTGTCCACCCGCCTGCACCAGGCCCTGATGGTCCAAAAGCAGGAGGGCTGACTCCCGTCTTCGACTCCCAACCTCTGCTGTTTACTCTTTGAACAGTCTGAACGGGCAGTTGTTTTTATTTTACACACCTCACACCCCATGCCTTTCCGGTCGCCGCTGCACAGTAGGTTGGCTGTGTGCTTTTCGTCGGTATTCCGTTCCTTCTTCGTCTGAAAGGAGGCAAGGGCCGTTATGGAGATTTTTGAAGGAATCAGCTCCTTCGCACAATTCCGCACAAGCTGACCTGATGTATCACGCAGAACCGCCCCTCAGACGGGGACCTTCTGCACGACTTTCCCAGCCAGTGCGCTGAGAGAGGAGCGGCAAGGCGTCATTCTGTCAGACACCGCTATAAAGCCGTAGTACAGGCAACATGGCCCGTCCATGAATTGATGAACCTTTTACCGGATCCGGGTGTCGGGTTACACAAGACAGAAAAAACCTGACATATATCGGAACAGCACATCCCTTTAGGAGATAAATCACAATGAGTGATGAAAAAGACTTCGCCGCCCAGCCCGAAGAAGAGAATTTTGCCGAAATGTTTGAAGCCAGCCAGGAGGAAAACTCCCAGGTTCGCCCCCAGGTAGGCCAGAAAGTGACAGGCAAGGTCATCGAACTGACTGATGACAGCGTCTTTGTGAACATCGGCGCCAAGATCGACGGCGTCATGGACCGCAAGGACTGGGTGGACAGTGAAGGCGCCATCAATCTTGCTGTTGGCGACACTGTCGAAGCCTATGTTACCCGTGCCAATTCCAACGAAATCGTCCTGTCCCGCTCCATGGGCGGCACAGGCATGGCAGCCATCGAGCAGGCCAAGGAAAGCGGAGTGCCCGTTGACGGCCGCGTGATCGAGTCCTGCAAGGGCGGCTACCATGTCGAGGTGCTCGGCAAGACCGCATTCTGCCCCGGCAGCCAGATGGCTCCCGGCAATGCCGAAAGCCTCATTGGCACCACGGTGCAGTTCATTATTACCCGTGTTGAGAGCCGCGGCCGCAACATCGTTGTGTCCAACCGCGCCCTTGTTGACCGCCAGCGCGAAGAAAGCCTGGCCAAGCTCCTTGAAGACGTGCAGGAAGGCGACATCATCGAAGGCAAGGTTACCCGCCTCGCTCCCTTCGGCGCCTTTGTCGAGCTGGTTCCCGGCGTCGAGGGCATGGTTCACCTGTCCGAGCTTTCCTGGTCCCGCATCATGAAGGCTGACGAAGTCGTCAACACCGGCGACACCGTGCAGGCCAAGATCCTCAAGATCAGCAAGGAAAAGGGCCGCGACGGCAACGACCACACCCGCATCTCCCTGTCCATCAAGGCTGCCCTCGGCAACCCCTGGGACGACGTTGAGAACAACCTGCCCAAGGCCGGCACCATCGTGGAAGGCAAGGTCATGCGCCTCGCTCCCTTCGGCGCCTTCGTTGAAGTGTGCCCCGGCATCGAAGGCCTGGTGCACCTCTCCGAAATGTCCTGGACCAAGCGCGTCAACCGTCCTGACGAAGTGGTCAAGCCCGGCGACATGGTGCAGGTCAAGATCAAGGAAATCAACGCCGAGAGCCACCGCGTCAGCCTGAGCCTCCGCGAGGCACAGGACGATCCCTGGGCCGATGTGGAAACCAAGTTCCCCGCCGGCAGCACCGTGCAGGGCACTGTCGAAAGCCAGTCCAAGTTCGGCCTCTTTGTCTGCCTCGCTCCTGGCGTGACCGGCCTCCTGCCCGAAGCCATCATGCGTGCCACCAAGACTGCCGCCCAGTTCCAGAAGCTGGAAAAGGACGCTCCTGTCACCCTGGAAGTGCAGCGTGTTGATCCCGTTGCCCGCCGCATCACCCTCGTGCCCGAAGGCGGCGTGCCTGCCGACCAGCCCCGCGAGAAGAAGGAAGGCGGCGAGCGCAAGGGCAAGAAATCCGAAGACCAGTCCTGGCGCCAGCACCAGAAATCTGAAGATTCTTCTTCAGATGGCGGCATTATGGCACAGGCTTTGCAGAAGGCTATGCAGAACAAACAATAAGGAGTGTGTTCTGTATGCATAAATCCCTTTCGTTCCTCGGCGCAGCCGTCCTGGCTGCATCCATTGTAGCCGGTACAGGCTACGTCGAGGCCGCCCCCATGGGCGGAACCGGTACTGAATTCACAGAGCTTGCCACTCAGAGCGGCCCTGCGGTGGTCAACATCAATACAGAGAAGACCGTCAAGACCAGCAATGCTCCTGACGACTTCTTCAACGAGATGTTTCGCGGACTTCCTCCTGGATTCGAGCAGTTTTTCGGCCCGTTCCAGCAGCAGGGGCCCAAGTACAAGGGCAAACGCCGTGCGCCCAAGCAGAAATCCCTTGGTTCCGGCTTCATCATTTCCCCGGATGGATACATTGTGACCAACAACCACGTTGTTGACGGTGCAGATGTCATCCGTGTGACGTATGACAGCAAGAACGGCAAGGGCGAGACTGTAAAGGCGAAGCTTATCGGCTGTGATGCGGAAACAGACCTGGCACTGCTCAAGATCGATACAGACAAGCAGCTGCCCTGTCTCAAGTTCGGTGATTCTGACAGCCTCAAGGTTGGCGAATGGGTTATGGCCATCGGCAATCCCTTCGGACTGGATCACTCGGTTACAGCCGGTATCCTTTCTGCCAAGGGCCGCAACATCAATGCCGGCGCCTTTGACAACTTCCTGCAGACCGATGCCTCAATCAACCCCGGCAACTCCGGCGGCCCCCTCATCAACATGAATGGCGAGGTTATAGGCATCAACACGGCCATCATTGCCTCAGGACAGGGAATCGGCTTTGCCATCCCCTCCAACATGGCAAAGGACATTATCGGACAGATTCGTGACGGTAAGAAGGTCAGCCGCGGCTGGCTCGGCATTACCATGCAGGATATGGACGAAAATACCGCCAAGGCCCTGGGGCTTGCAGAGAACAAGGGCGCCCTGGTAGCCGGTGTGCAGCCTGGCCAGCCTGCCGAAGCTGCAGGCCTGATGGAAGGCGACGTCATTACCAAGATTGACGGCAAGGTCATAGAGGATCGCGACGATCTGCTGCGCACCATTGCCGCCAAGCGTCCCAATACGGAAGTAAAGGTCGAGGTTATCCGCGAAGGAGAAGCCAAGACATTTACGGTCAAGCTTGGCGACCGCTCGTCCGGACTGGACGGCGGCAAGAGCGCTGACGGCTCAGCCGCTCCTGACAAGGACAAGGGAGAAGTTCTCCTCGGCCTTAGTGCAAGGCCCCTGACAGAAGAGGAAGTCAGCCGTCTCGACGGCGTCAAGGGCGGCCTGCTTGTGACAGACGTTATGGACGACCTGCCTGCAGCCAATGCAGACCTGCGTCCTGGCGATATCATTCTCAAGGCCAACATGAAGCCCGTGCGCAAGCTGTCCGATCTCTCAAAGATCGTCAACAAGGAAGGCAAGAAGCGCGGAGCTGTGGTTTTGCAGGTTATGCGCCGCGGCCAGACCTTCTTCTTACCGCTGGAAATCGGGAAGAAGAAGTAAGCGCCACGCTTTCCAATAAGCACTAATACAGAGGGGCTGCCGGTTTTCCGGCGGCCCCTTTTTCGTTGCCCGGCCCGGGACAATTCCAGAACTGCCTAACGGACTGCCGGGCACGGGCAGGGTGTCTCTTTTCTTGCCAGCATGAGGCAGACTGTGAAAAATAAATAGACAGAGGGCGCTTCTTGTGGTGAGATCATGCGGAGAGAACTTCTTTCTTTCCTAAGGACGGAAGAAAATTATTTACAGGAGAAATCAGTATGGCTTTGCATCCTGAAGCAGGGAAACTGGCAGATCCGACGACACTGGAAAACATACCGGCCCTTGTCAGTGCCTATTACACGGTGGCCCCGGACGTTACAAACAAGGCCCAGGGCATCAGTTTCGGAACCTCCGGCCACAGGGGATCGGCGCTTAAGGCAACCTTCAATGAAGCCCATATCCTTGCCGTGACCCAGGCTGTCTGCGATGTGCGCAGGGAACTGGGCATAGAAGGGCCGCTGTATATAGGCTTTGACACACATGCCCTCTCAGAGCCTGCCTACCGCACGGCCCTGCAGGTGCTTGCTGCCAACAAGGTGTCCGTGCGCATCGCAAAGGATGACGCCTATACGGCCACGCCCTGCGTCTCCCATGCCATTCTGCTCTGGAACAGGGAGCACAAAGGCAAGGACCTTGCCGACGGCATCATTATCACTCCCTCGCACAATCCTCCCTGTGACGGCGGCTTCAAATACAATCCGCCCCACGGCGGGCCTGCCGACACAAGGGAAACCTCCCGCATTGAAAAGCGTGCCAACGAGCTTTTGCAAAACGGCAACAGGGATGTAAAGAAAGTGTCCTGGACTGAGGCCAGGGGAAGCGCCCTTGTGCAGGAATACGATTACACCGCCGCCTACGTTGATAACTTAGGCTCAATCATCGACATGAAGGCCATTGCAGAATCCGGCCTCAAAATCGGTGTCGATCCCCTTGGCGGGGCAAGCCTTGAGCTCTGGCAGCCCATTGCCGACAAATACGGGCTTGACCTTGTTGTCGTAAACAAGTGCGTTGATCCGACGTTCCGCTTTGTGCCGCGCGACAAGGACGGCAAAATCCGCATGGACTGCTCTTCTCCCTATGCCATGGCAGCCCTGCTCAACATACGCGGCCAGTTCGACTTGTGCTTCTCATGCGATGCGGACTCTGACAGGCACGGCATCGTCACGGCAGACGGGCTCATGAATCCCAACCACTACCTGTCTGTCTGCGCCTGGTACCTTTTGCGGACAAGGACAGGCTGGCCTGATGGTTGCGGCATAGGCAAGACTGTCGTCACAACCGACATGCTGAACAGGGTAGGCAGGATGCTTAATCGTCCTGTCGTGGAAACGCCCGTGGGCTTCAAGTGGTTTGTGCAGCCCCTGGCATCCGGGCAGTGCGGCTTCTGCTGCGAGGAAAGCGCAGGCGGATCCTTCCTCTGCTTTGACGGAAAGACATGGAGCACGGACAAGGATGGCCCCCTGTTGTGCCTGCTGGCTGCTGAAATGATGGCCAAGGAAAAGGCAAGCCCGTCCGAGCTGTACCGCAGGCTGTGCAAGGAGCTTGGGGAGCCTGTATATGAGCGCCTGGATTCCCCGGCAGATGCCGCTGTCAGGACAAAGATCAAGGGGCTTTCCTGCGAGGATGTCACACTTGCCGACCTAGGCGGCAGCCCTGTTACAAAGGTGCTGACAAAGGCCCCTGGAAATGACGCACCCATAGGCGGCGTCAAGGTAGTCACGGATGACGGCTGGTTTGCGGTACGTCCGTCCGGGACAGAGGATATCTGCAAGCTGTATGCAGAGTCCTTCAAGGATGCAGGGCATCTTAAGGCCATACAGAAGACAGCCTCGGCCTTTGTGGAGTCCCTGCTGGCCAGGTAGGGCGGCACAGGACCATATTGTTTGACTGGCGTCCCCCAAAAATAACTAAAGCGCAGCAGGGCTCCCCTGTACAGGAGGAAGCCTTGCTGCGCTACCATGCAGGAGTGCATATGTTTGAAAACATCATTCAGAATGGCAAAAATGCTGTTATCAACACAGCTGTCAATACTATCATCAAAACCTACGGACGCAGCTACCTTGACGGCATTCTGGAAGTCACCGAGGTGGCATATCCTTCCGTTACCTTCAGGCTTGCCGGCGTGCCCGACAGGACGTTCAATGCAACGATAGGCAGGATTGAGATTTCAGAAGCAGGCGACCAGATAAGGATAGGAAATTTCCGTTCCGATACTGAGTTTGTTGAGACTGCCTTAAACCGCTATGTGCCCAGTGTTATCGAGATTTCCAACAGTGCGGTCCAGGCTGTATTAAGCAAGGCCAGGGTTATCCTGTAGCAGTTTTGCAAAAACAAGCCTGCAAATACTGCAAATACTGCGAGGATGGCGGCAGATGAAATACTGCCGCCAGTACGCTGTTAGTGCTGCCTGCTGCATCGCCATAACACCGGAGAAAACATGAGTATTCTGCATACATCCGGCAAACTGATTGCATACGGACTTCTTATTGCAAGTCTGGCTCTGCCGTCTGCAGTTTTTGCAGGGGAACCGGACAAAACTAATGGAGAACTTGGCCCAGGGTTTAATATCTGTGAGAAAAAAGCTGCTGATACTCGTGAACTTTGCATTCGGATTCCACTAAAAAAATCACCTTAAAGAAAATACCCCAGAACATATTGAAAATAAGCACTTTTTTTTGTTGCGTTTTGGAGGGATGGTGTGGTAATTTAGTGTAACTGATACACTAAATATTGGAGGTTGTTATGTATCTCAATACCGCAGTCAAAATCCCTGAGATGAAAGGCAAAATCATCACCAAAAAAAAAGGGGATTCCACCTATATATTGTATCAATACGGTAGCGAGTACAAACCTGATAAGAAATACGCTATCCCTCTTCGTAGCATTATAGGGAAAGTATGCTCAGATGATGACATGTGTATGTATCCAAATGATAAATTTCAAGTATATTTCCCAGACGTAGTGATTCCAGAAGAACTTCCTTTTGCTTATCGTAGCTGCTGTATTAAAATTGGTTCCAATGTTGTCATTCAAAAAATCGTTGATGAGTATGATTTGCAGCGAATGCTTTCAAAACAATTTGGACCTGATACAGGACTCATTTTAGATATTGCATCTTATTTGATTATAACAGAAGAAAATACAGCACAGCACTATCCAAACTATGCTTTTAACCATGTTCTATTCTCAAAAATGATGACTATTTATAGTGATTCAAAAATTTGCAGACTCTTTAATTCGATTACCGAAGATCAATGTCTAGGCTTCTTAGATGACTGGAATGAAAAGCGTGACCATAAAAGTAGAATTTATATTTCCTATGATTCTACAAACAAAAATTGTGATGCTGGAGATATAGATATCGTCGAGTTCGGCAAAGCTAAAGATGACAAAGGGCTTCCTGTGTTTAATCTGTCGATAGCCATGGATAAAACTAATCGTGTGCCATTGTTTTACGAGGAGTATCCTGGCTCTATAACTGACGTCTCTCAGTTTCCTTTTATGGTTGATAAAGTCATTGAATATGGATACAAAAAAATAGGTTTTATTCTTGATCGTGGCTACTTCAGTAAAGAAAACATACACCACCTAGATAAAAATAATTATTCATTTATTATTATGTGTAAAGGTTGTAAAACTCTTGTTTCTTCTTTAGTGTTGAAGCATAGAGGTTTATTTGAGCAAAATCGCGAATATGCAATTAATCCATACAAGGTTTACGGTATAACAGTATCTGAACGACTTTATGATGAAGAGACTAAAAACAGATACTTCCACATTTACTTTGATCCATCAAAGTTTTCTGCTGAAAGGGACCACATTGAAAATGAAATTGATAAGTTTAAAAAAATGATAAAAAAAAGTATTGGGAAAGAGATTCAGTTTGTTAAAAGCTACAATCAATACTTCACTCTTTATTACAAAGATGGAATTTTCTGCGGAGCTAAAGAAAAAACTGATGTTATCGAGAGGGAATTGCAACTATGCGGTTACTTCTGCATCATCACATCAGAGAAAATGACAGCAGCTCAGGCTCTTATTCATTATAAGGGCAGAGATATCTCAGAAAAACTATTTAGTTCAGATAAAACATTCATAGGTTCTAGAAGTGAGCGGATACAGAATTCAAAAAGTCTATCATCAAAAATATTTATAGAATTCATTGCTTTGATAATTCGTAATAGAATATACAATTTGCTAAAAGAACAAATTATTAGAATTAATTTAAGGCGAAACTATATGACAGTACCAGCTGCGATTGGTGAACTTGAAAAAATAGAAATGAAGTGCCGAAACAACGGTAAATACAAGTTGGATCATGCAGTCACAAAAAAACAGAAAGATATTTTAAGTTCTTTTGGACTTGACGTACAAAGCATTAAAGAAAAGGCAAATGAAATTTCAAATATATTAGCTAATGCAAAAATATTTTTGGATAAAGATGAAGATGATGAGGAGGAATCTTTCGATGCCAATGAAGAAATCAATTAAAACTATTGACGCTGAGATAGAAAAAACTAAATCAGCTATAGATAAAGCTAAAAAAAGATACAATGATCTTTTAGACAAGCTTAAAAATCTCGAAGATCAGAAGAAAGAG
>CAVJEZ010000048.1:0-11127 GCA_963648625.1 Odoribacter splanchnicus | reverse complement strand
TCTGCCTTGTCCAGTTCTCCGGGGCCGGCATAGCCGTAGAGCACGCCGCAGGATGCAACTGAAAGAATCCTGGCAGCGTCAATGTCGTCGCTCCTGTCGCCGACCATAAGGACAGAATCCCTGTCACAGCCAAGGCGCCTGAGGTTGTCGGCCAGGACGTCCTGCTTTGAATGCAGAGGCCCATCCAAATCGGCACCGCCCAGAAGATGGAAGCAGCCGCTCAAATCAAAATGATCCAGGATGCGCCTGGCATATACCAGGGGCTTGGCCGTGGTCAGCACGTTTCTGGCGCCTGAAGAGGCAATGCCGGCAAGCGTTTCCGGGATGCCGGGATAGACGCTGTTCTCAAAGAGCCCTGTCTTTGAAAAATACTCCCTGTAGAGGGCTGTCGCCTGGCGCCCTTTCTCCATGCTTCCCAGGATGTGCGCAAAGGACTCAAGCAGAGGCGGCCCTATAAAGGTATAGAGCTCCTCCCTTGGCACAAAGACGCCCATCTTTTTGAGCGCATACTCGCATGAATTGAGAATGCCTGGTGCCGAATCGGTCAGCGTTCCGTCCAGATCCCAGAAAACATACTGAAACCCCATGCCTGTCCCTTTTGCTACTTTTCAAGGCCGAGCGCAGAGGCTTCTGCACTCATGGCTTCAATGGCCAGTCCCAGGAATTCTTCCAGGCTGAGCCCCATGTCAGGGGACGATTTCACGATGTCCCTGTTTACGCCGGCAGCAAAAGCCTTGTCCTTGAGCTTTTTCTTGAGGCTCTTTACTTCCATGCCGGCTATGCCTGTGGGGCGCACCAGGGCAGCAGCCGTGACAAGGCCGGTGACGGTCTCGCCGCAGCGCAGGGCAATGTCAAACCTTGTTTCGACAGGCGACCCGTTGAGCTCGCCATTATGGGCACGGATGGCATGCAGCGCTTCCTCAGGCAGCTCCCCTGCCAGTATGGACGCAGCCTCAAGGCCGTGCTTTTCCGGACAGGACTCAGTCCTGGGATAGTCCAGATCATGCAAAAGGCCGGTTATGCCCCAGAGTTCCTCGTCCTCGCCAAAGTGCTGTGCCAGTTTTCTCATCACAGCCTCGCTGGCAAGGGAATGCTGCAGAAGATGGTCTTTGACGCCATGGATGTCCAGCAGTGAAAGTGCTTTTTCGCGCGTAAGCATATGTCTTCTCCGGGGTGAATAAAAAATCTGAATGCCAGAGCCTGTCTCAGAATGACTCGCGCAGCTCTGAGAGCGTGCTCAGAAGTTCCTCAATGGTGGCAACGGCATTTTCAAGGTCATCGGCCATGTCGCCGGCTTCCTCGGCGTCTTCGTCGGGGCTGAGTTCCTCTCCGTCCAGCAATGCCTCGGAGAGCTCTGCAAAGGCAGCGCGGGCGTCCTCAAGGTGGTTAAGAGCATCCAGAAACTGCTCTTTCTGCTCATTGGTCATACGTCCTCCCATGTCATATAACGCAAAATCAGTGCAAGATAATACAGTACAAAACCATACAGTCCGAAGATCCTTCACAATCTGGTCATGCAAAGGTAATGCTGCTGCCACAATTGCGGCCTGTGCAAAAACTGTTGCTATCTTTGCCAATTTTGAAAAAAGGTCAACACCTATTTGACGCTTCTTTTGCCTTTTTTGCCGGCAGGTGAAAAAGGCCGTGTGAAGGAGTGCTGTCCCCTGGGAAGGATGGTGCAAAAAAGGCAAAAGAATGGCTGTTGCAAAAGCATCATGGAACCGGCTTTGCAGCCGGACCTGTCCCTGCCTTATGGCAGGCAGGGAACAAGGTCCGGAGGATGCCTGTCAGCTAATGCCTATCAGCCCTGGATGGCTGCAGTGGGCTCAGCTGCTTCCTGGACAGGCAGGGATGCCAGCCTCTTCTCCCTTGCCAGACGGGATTTCATCCTGCGCTTTCTGGCACCGTATACAGCCTGGATATGATCCTGGGCGTGTTTTTTGCTGTCCTTGCTGTTGCCTTTGCCCTCCTGCATCTTTCTGTCCCTGGCCTCAATGGCGTCCATATCACGGGCTATGGCATGTTCCAGATAGCCGTTGTCCAGGCTTGTCATGAAGTCATCGGAGGCCGGCATTTCAGGGGCAGTGTTTTGCTCGCTGCTGCCAGGGCAGGAAGCGGCAGGGACAATGCAGTTCTTTTTCTGCTGTTCCGGACTGCCTTCCATGCAGCGGGCATGAGCCCTGTTTCTTTTGGAGGAGGCAATGCCGTCCCTGGCAGGCTGCTCCGGCTTGTCATCACCTGTCCGGGCTTCCTGGCCTGGCTGGCCTGCATCGCCTTCCTCGCCTGACTCAAGAATGAGCTGCCTCATTTCGCTGTAGTCAGAGCGCCCTTCCCTTGCATCCTTTCTGGCTCTGGCAAGATAGTCTTTCAGGGTGCGTTCTGTAATTTCACACCCGTTGAGCGAAAAGATACGTGCGATGTCGGCATAGGAGCAGCGGCGATCCCGCATGAGGTGCTCTATGTCTTCCAGAACCAGATGGACAACATCGTTCATGGAATAACATTCCCTGTCCATGTCCTGCCTGGCGGCCCTCAGGTCGTATATGAGGTGCAGGACGCGTTTGCCGCAATATCTTTTCCTGCCCCTGGAAGCCTGGGCACTGGCTTTGCCATTGGTTTTATTGGCAGCCCTGGGTGTAACAGCTATTGGTATGCGTTTCATGAATATACCTCTCAATATGGGATTTTGCCTGTCTGTGCACAGTTTTGGGTACAGGCAAGAGTGTTTGTGAAAGCAAGATAGAGATTTTATGTTTGTCTGTCAATATGTTTTGCTGAAAAAAATTTTGCCAGTCAAAAAAAAGTGGAAGCCACCCCTGGCGGCCGGACAAATGTTCCGGGAAGTGTTTTGTCTGAGTCTGGCTGTCAGGCACATGCCAGCCAGGGCAAAAGCCGAAGCTGTTTTTTTTGCTGTATTTCTGGATAGTTATGAGGTTTGATGGGTGTTCTGTGGGAGAGCTGCCGGTTCAGGCAGAACCGGTCTGCCTCCTTCAATAGTTTATTTTTATTCTGTCTGTCAATATGGTCTGAGATTTTTTTAAAAAACAGTTGAAACGCAGCTTTCTGTTTTGCTATGTGCAACAATAAACGGCGCTATTCCAGGGGATACTGCCTTAAGAGCCAGCAGAAAGGCTTTTTCAGTGATGGGACTGGCTCCATTGCCTGAGACGCCAGGGATGTCATGAGAAATCAGCTACAGCAGGGAGCCGGGCACAGGGAGCACTGTCCCCTGCCCTTGCTGCACACGTGAGAAAAATGCGCACGCCACAACGCAAGGCTGCCTCAGGGACAGAGTCCCGTGAAGGCAGCCTTTTGCTTTTTTTATGCAGGCATTGCCCTGCAGCCAGGGAAAGCGGTGAAATTTACTTGAGGTAGAATACCAGGTCTTCCGTGTCTGCACCGTATGCCTTAAAGAATGTACGCAACATGTTTATTTTGGCAGCAGTGCTGTTATTCTGCTCAACATAGATATTTTCATCGATCTTCAAGGCAGTGTGCAAATCCTTCGGATTACTGGTCACATAGGCGCTTAGTTCATTGGAGGCATCCTGGTTATATGCCAGCCTGAACAGCACTGACTTGTCCTCCTCATGCAGGATTTTCAGCACCGCCTCCATCATATCGACCCAGGTTGATACAGCCTGCTCTGCATTCTTGTAGGCAAAGCGTATGAGAGAGCGCCCAGTCAGGTCATTATCATCTTCCAGGGTACAGGAATCCAGCTGCTTTTCTGCCGGCCTGTACCCGGTCTCTGGCAGAGGCCAGGTTTTCAATGCAGTCTGCATCAGCATCTGGTTGCGCTGCTCAAGCTCGTTCAGTCCCCAGTGCTCCTGCCTGCCTATCCATGCATTGAGGCGGTATCCGCTTTGTGCAAAGCCGTTTTCCATATCGCGCTTTTCTGCAAAGGATCTGTTGCTGTATTTGGAGTTGTATCCGGTCAGTGTCAGGTTGGCTATGCGGTGCAGCCATGTCTCGTGGATCTGCTCACAGTCATCGCCTAATTCATTGATCCACTCCTGTGTCAGCTGCTGCGGCATGATATGCTCAATAGAGCACCTTCCCTGTTCGAGATGCCTGTATATGTTCTTGTCTTCAACGGTGTTGTTGTTTTCCAGGCGTTCAAGAAGGTAGATTTTGTTCTTGCCCTTCATCTTCGTGTACACCTGGCGGGCAGAGAGAGCCTCTGTAAATTCCTTGTCGTCAGGGAAGCGCCGTACTTCTGTCTTTGAAAGCAGGGCATGCTTGAACTTTTCCACATAATTGTCTTCAGTGCCGTCATAGCGCACGATTTCATGGTGCAGCATCAGAAACGTCTTGTTCAGCGAATTGGTGGGCACACTGCAAACAGAGCGGCGGAACAGGTAATTTTCAGTATAGAGGAAAATCTCGGTGACCTCGGCAGGTGCAAGCTTTCCCTCACTCTGCAGACGCAGCACCTCAAGAAAGAACGGCCTTGTGACTGTTGTTTCCAGCAGGTTCAGCCTAAAGATGCAGTTGTCCAGTGCATCCTGGCTGCCAGTGCCCTTAAGGAGTATCTTGTACCACTTTGCATAGCGGAGCAGTTCCTGCAGCAGGCTTTCAATATCAGCCTTCTGGCTTTCCACATATGCCTTAAAGGTAAAATACACCTTGCTGACAGACGGAATGGACAGCTGCTTGACGCTCAGAAAGTCACGCACAAAGGCGCTTACATCGTAGTCAGTGCATTTTTCAATGGGGTTCCAGTAGCTGGTATAGAACTTTTCCTGCTGTTTTGACGGCAGGCCCATCAGAATGAAATTGCGGATTTTGTCGCCTTCGCTCAATGCCAGCCCTGTTGAGTTCAGGCTTTCAAAGATCAGCTGCGGGTCATCATCCTGATTAAGGGCGATATTGATAATCACCAGCCTGGTGATGGCTTCATACAGCTCGTCTGCCGTGAGTTCCTGCTTCTGGATGCGGTCATAGAAATATTCGTAATTGATCGTCATGTTTGAGTCAGGGATATAGCCAGACTCGTCGCCAAACAGCCGCTTGTAGGCCTCCTGGTCATTTTTCACAGGGCAAAGCTTGCAGGGCTTTTCGTCTTCGTCATGATACTTGTCAATCAGAATCGTTTCCATAATCCTGTCCGGGAGCGATTTGTTGGCAGGTACCACGATCCCTTTCTTCATCAGTTTGTACATGGCAAGCGACAGCAGTGAAATAGTTGTCAGGCGCTGCTGCCCGTCAATCACAAGATGCTCGCTGTACCCTCCGTCCTTCACGACGGAAACAATGCTGCCGAAAAAGTGGCTGTGACGCTTGTTGCGCATAACTTTGACCAGATCGTCATACAGCTGCTGGCAGTTTTCTATTTTCCAGTCATAGTTGCGCTGGTACACGGGGATGATAAACCGCTTGCAAGCCCCTTCCATGATGGCAACAATTTTTGCTTCAGAACCAGTCAAAGCGTATTCCTCCCCAAAGCGTCCATGCAAAAACTATAAATTTCCAAATGCAATGATTGTTCATGCAATGTTCTGTCAGTTCGCTGTACTATTGCATCCTTTCAGATCTTTGACAACATTTTCCCAATGATTTCTTGAGGGAAGTACATGGCGTCATAAACCAGAAAGGGGAGCATGCGCTCCCCTTTCCATAATCAGCTTATTGTTCGGTTGTCAGCTTACAGCCACTTGAACCAGGTCTTCCAGGAACCTTCGCGCTCGGCACGGCGATCCTCATTGGCCTGCTCCGTATACTCGACGTAGGCCTCTGTCGCCTTGCCCGAAGCCAGCTCCACTATGTCCGGCACATCCTTGAAGTTCTCGCAGATGTAGGTGTAGCGGTGCCAGGCAGGACCAGGCTTGTCCATGTGCATGAACATGTTGCCTATGTAGAGCTCGTGCTCTGCCATCTGCCTGCGGCATTCAAGGATATTCTTCTTGGCCGCATCAGCATAGCGCGTATTGGGGTACTGCTGCAGCAGACGCTCATAATAGGCGACGGCTTCTGCCAGTTCCGTTGTAGGTCTGTCGATAGACCTAAACTGCTTCTGCTTGGACTGTCCCAGCTGATAGAGAACGTATTCGATGGCCGCATGACGGGGATGCAGGGACTCAAAGTCCTTGTATGCCTCGTGTGCCTGTTCGTATTCGCTGTCAAGGAAGTATGCGTCAGCAAGGGCCAGTTCTGCGTCTGTGATATAGGGGCAGAACGGATACGCATCCCTCAGTTTGTTGTACAGTTCAACTGCACGAACGTAATTCTTTTCTGCCATGGCATCGTTTGCGGCCTCGTAGATTTCCTGGGCCGTATCTTCAGCCGGTGGCAGATACACCATATCAATAATACCACATCCGCAGAAGGCGGACAGTGTCAGGCAAAGAATCAGTGAGCGTAACAGTTTTGCCTGTACCAATGTATGCAGTCCTATTTTATGCATTGAGCTGTTCCAGGAGGAGGAAGGCTGCCTGTGCGGCGGTTGCGCCGTCCCCGGCGGCAGTGACAACCTGCCGGCAAAGTTTGGCACGCACATCGCCTGCGGCAAAGATGCCTCTGACTGATGTGCGCATTTCGGTATCCGTGACCACAAAACCATGGTCCGTCTGCACATCCTGCGGCAAAAAGCCCGTATTAGGCTGCATGCCCACAAAGATGAACAGTCCATTGACAGTTAAAGCGCGTTTTTCCCCGCTTCCCGTATGGCGCACGACTATGCCTTCAAGGTCCTTGTCGCCTTGCAGGCTGTCTACCACACAGGAGAGAACGGGCTCTATATTTTCAGCTTGTGCCACCCTGTCCTGATAGACTTTTGCACCCCTGAATTCGTCCCTCCTGTGCACAAGGTACACCTTGGAAACGATTTTGGAGAGGTACAAGGCCTCCTCAAGAGCCGAGTTGCCGCCGCCAATAACGGCGACAGGCTGGTTTCTGAAGAAATTGCCGTCGCAGATGGCACAATAGGACACGCCGTGTCCCAGCAGACGCGCCTCGCCTTCGACACCCAGCGGACGGTGCCTGGCACCTGCAGCCACGATGACTGTTCTGGCAGCGTAGTCGCCCCCGGACGTATGCACGGCAAAATTGCCGGCCTCGCCCGAGATGCCCGTCACTTCGGCCGTCACATGCTCAAAGTCAAGCCCCTCGACATGTGCTGCAAACAAGTCGGCCAGCTCCCATCCCTGCACTCCCTTGGGAAAGCCGGGATAGTTGGCAATGTCCGATGTCTGCAGGACCTGGCCGCCATAGGTCATGGACTCGCAGAGCATGACCTTGCATCCGGACCGCACCAGGTACAGGACCGCCGTAAGTCCGGCCGGGCCTCCGCCTATAACAACTGCGTCAAACACAATATATCCCTAGAGGGCGGCATCCAGCATGTCGCTGATGGCATGCTTGGGCAGGGCGCCAGTGTGCTGCGTGACGACTTCGCCGCCCTTGAAGAGAATTATTGTGGGAATGGCACGGATGCCGTATTTGGCAGGCGTAGTGGGGTTTTCATCCACATTCATTTTCAGGACGCGCACGCGTCCCTCGTACTCGCCGGCTACTTCGTCAATAACCGGTCCGAGGGCACGGCAGGGTCCGCACCAGGGAGCCCAGAAATCCACGAGGACAGGCTGGTCTGATTTAAGAACTGTCTCGGCAAAAGCGGCATCGGTAATTGGCTCGGCCATGGCAAACTCCTTTGTTTGTTTCTCTGACGCAGGCTCATGACAAGCATGCGGCTGAATGAGGAAAACACAGGGTAAAAATGATTTCTTTTCTATAACCGAAAAGAAGGTGCATTAACAAGCAAAATAGCAGGGCAGTCCAAAACAGGCTGCACAGCCTCTGTCAGGAGACGGCATGCCAGTCCTCTGGAATGGTCCGCCCCCTGGGAACCGCCTCAAGCGACAGGCCGTGCACACGGCCTGCCTTGTATTGCAGGAAGCCTGCATAGGCTATCATGGCGGCATTGTCAGTACAGCGCTCCATAGGAGGCATAAGGACTGTGCCGCCTCTTTTGTGCATAAGATCCGCCATCCTTTCCCTTAGGAGGGAATTGGCAGCAACTCCGCCTGCAACCATGAGGCATTTTGCATCAGGGAACCTGTCAAGGGCGCGCCTCACCTTGGCCTCAAGCGTTTCCACTACGGCCAGGCTGAACGAGGCGCACATGTCGCAGAGAGCCTGCGGTGCATCCTCTGCATGCACCAGGGGCACAGGCCAGGAAGGCTTTGCAAAATGCTCCCTTGCATACAGGGCGGCAGCGGTCTTGAGGCCGCTGAAGCTGAAATCAAGATTGCTGTTGTCGAGATAGGGCCTGGGGAACAAATGCGCATCCGCCCTGCCCCTGCGGGACAGTTCGTCCAGCAGCTTTCCGCCAGGATAGGAAAGCCCAAGCACCTTGCCGCACTTGTCAAAGGCCTCGCCTGCGGCATCGTCCAGGGTGCGTCCCAGCTGCCTTGCCTCTGTGGGAGATGAAAAATAGTAGATGTTGGTATGCCCGCCTGAGACCAGAAGCCCCAGGCACGGGAAGACAAGCTCCCTGTCCAGGCCTGTTACCAGCAGGTGCCCCAGCAGATGGTTGACGCCAAGCAGCGGCAACGAGCCGGCAAGACAGAGTCCCTTGGCAAAGGCCATCCCCACAAGAAGGCATCCCAGAAGCCCGGGCCCCCTGGCAATGGCAACGGCATCAAGGTCAGAAAGCTTAAGCCCCTGGCGCTGCATGAGCGTGTCGTACAGGGGGCCTATAAAGCGCAGATGCTCCCTGCTGGCCAGTTCCGGGACCACACCGCCAAACAGGGCGTGCACGTCTGCCTGGCTGGCCAGGACGGCATCACGCAGATGTCCGTCTTCAACCAGGGCAAGCCCTGTCTCGTCGCAGGATGACTCAATCCCCAGAACAAGCATACCGTCTCTCTCTGATTCTTATATCTGCCCTGATTTAGGCCTTGTCTGCCTCATGGCGGGCGTAGATGGCCTCGACGGCTTCCACGTCCTTCTTGGAGCCGATAAAGAGCGGCGTGCGCTGGTGCAGAAGCTCGGGCTTCTTGTCCAGAATGCGCATATGGCCGTCAGAGGCGCGTCCTCCTGCCTGCTCGGCCAGGAAGGACAGCGGGTTGGCCTCGCACATGAGGCGCAGCTTGCCCTGGGGACGGTCATTGTATTCAGGATACAGGTAGATGCCGCCGTAGATCAGGGTGCGGTGGAAGTCCGCCACAAGGGATCCCACATAGCGGGAGGAATAGGCGCCGCCCTTGCAGGAAGGAGCCTTGTGGAAGTACTCCACGGACTCATAGGCAGCCTTGCCCCACTTTTCGCGGTAGCCCTCGTTGCAGGAGTAAATCCAGCCCTGTTCCGGAATCTTCATGTTGGGATGGGAGAGCAGGAATTCGCCAACGCCCGGGTCCAGGGTAAAGCCGTGCACGCCGTCGCCGGTGGAGAGCACGAGCATGGTGGAAGGACCGTAGAGGAAGTAGCCTGCAGCCACCTGCTCCTTGCCGGGGCGCAACACCTCGTCCAGGGTCACTTCGCCTGTATGGCCTTCGGGACGGCGGTAGATGGAGAAGATGGTGCCGATATTGACATCGACGTCCATGTTGGACGACCCGTCCAGGGGATCAAATATGATGATGTAGTCACCGCGCGGAAATTCAGGCCCCACGCGGATGAGGTCCGGGTTTTCCTCGCTGGACATGGCGCAGATGGCGCCGCAGCGCTCCATGCGGTAGATGAAGATGCGGTTGGCCAGCTCGTCTATCTTCTGGACTGCCTCGCCCTGCACGTTAATCAGGCCGGTGCCGCCCAGTATGTCCAGCAGGCCTGCCTTGTTGATGCGCTGTGAAATAGATTTGCCCGACAGAATCAGGTCATAGAGAAGTCCGGTGAACTTACCAGTCGCATGCGGCGAACGTTTTTGATGCAAAAGCAGATGTTCGGTTACGGTGATATCGGCCATGACAATATCCTCCACAAGCTGCGCTCACAAAAAAGTGGCGGCAAAGTACCTTGTCTTCTTTACGGCATGCCGTCATCAGGGATTAGCTGACAACGGCATGCCTGGTCTTTCCTGATTATTTTCCTGATGCGTCTGTCCCTGCTGCAGGCTCTTTTGCCTTGGGAGCTTCCTTCTGAGCCTCAGGAGCCTTCTGCTCTGCTGCCTCAGGCTTCTTTTCCTGGGCGGCATTGCGGGGACCAAAGGGCGAGAGCCTGCCGCCGCTCAGCGTGGGAGCAACGGGATCGACATCCATGTCAAGGGCATTGGGTGACTTGGCTGTGTCAGCACCTGCATCCTTGGGCGCATCCTTGGGCGCTTCAGGCGCATTTGCGGCCTCTGCAGGCTGCTGGGCCGGAGCCTCTGCCTTGGGTGCCTGGGCCTCGGGAGCCTGTGCAGCTGCATCCTTTGCAGCATCAGCAGGCTGGGCCTCTGTCTTTCTGGGACCGAAGGGGCTGGGCCTTTCAACAGTGGGACGCGGCGTGGTTTCAGCAGGCTCCATGTCCGGAATGACAATGGGCATCCTGCGCTTCTGCACCCTCGGCTTGGGCTTGGGCTGGTACTGTCCCTCGCCGCCGAGATCCCTCTCGCGCACCTTGCCGGCGTTCTGCTGCTGCGCACCTGGCTGCAGCAGCATGCTTCTGTTGCTGCCGGGCTCGATGTCGCCGCCAGAGCCGTGGGCCTCTTCGCCGGGCTTGGGTGCCATGAATTCCTCATTGCCGGACTGCAGCAGGTTTTTGCTGCGCTCCTTGAGCGGAGGCACGGGCTTCTTCTCCCTGGCCGGGAAATATTTCTCAGTGCCTGCCAGGCTTCCCGATCCCTTCGGGAAGGCGCCGTCTTCCACAACGCAGAAGATAATGGGCAGGTTGGCCAGCCAGCGCACCTGGTAGACAAACTTGCCGGTCTCGTTGCTGACTGTGCCTGAGGCGCTCTTGGTTACAGCTTCAACCCAGTTGATGCCTGCCATGGGTGTCGCGCCATACTCGTACTTGGACCAGAGCAGGGCATACGGGGTCAGAATGACCACGTCATCGGGATTCTTCACCCTGTCCATAAGCTGGTTCATGCTGAAATAGGAGGCCACGACGCCCAAAAAGTCAACGCCGTCATACATGGTAGCCGCAACCAGGACTTCGGGGCCGTTTGCGCCAGGCTGGACGTCGGCACGCAGATCCCTTGAGGAC
>CAVJEZ010000047.1:0-11151 GCA_963648625.1 Odoribacter splanchnicus | reverse complement strand
CCAAAATACAAAAGCCGTGCGTCCGGGCTATCTCTTTCTGATCTGCCCGGACACACAGATCTTGCTTGATCATGTAAACGAGGAAGCCGGAAAGTTTGCGGCTTCCTCGTCTTTTCCCATAAACCGTGCCAGCTTCTGGGGTTTTGAAGAGTATGACAGCTCCTTCAGTTCTGCCCTGACCACACAGGACCTCTTCGGAACGGCAACCCTGGTGGTGGTACGCCAGGCCAACTTGTGGCCTGCTGCTGCCTGGAACATGATAGACAGGCTGCTTGCCAGGCAGTGGGGAAACAACTTTCCCATTTTCTGCATTGAAAACGAATGGAAAAAGGGCAAGCCCCAGGTACCGGCAGTTATCTCCAAAAAGCAATGCTATAAGTTTGCCGAAAAAAAAGGCTGGATCTGGCTGTCACCTGGCATTACCGACAAAGAGATATCTTCCTATATCGCAAGGAAGGCAAAAGAGAAAAAACTCACCCTGGCCCCGGCCACGATAAAAAAGCTTCATGAAGACATGCCAAGGCAGGCAGGCGTCATCCTGCAGGAGCTTGACAAGCTGGCCCTGCTCTCTTCAGGAACAGCAGGGCCTGTCCAGCCTGAGCTGCTTGCAACGGCAAAATGGTCATCCGAAGCGGACATCTTTCCCTGCGTAACGGCCATTTTTAACGGCAATGCCAGAACAGCATGGAAGGAACTCTCAAAAACTGCCGACTGGGACAGTGCTGCCATGGGGTTCCTGGGGCTTGTCACCTGGTTTATACGGACACTGTGGCAGCTTCTGACGGGAGAGCCAACAGCGTATAATTCCTTTAACAAAAATATGGCCGCCCGTATCGGATATGCAAGGCTTGCCCAGGCAATGTCGCTGGTCGTCGATGCTGAAGAGGGCATCAAGACAGGCACTGCTCCGCGCCAGGCCATTGAATTCCTTGCCATGCGCCTTCTGGCACTCTTCAGGGGATGACAGGGAAGAGAACTGCATCTCAAAAAGCATCCCGGAGAATCGCCCCATGTACATTTGCGTAAACCGCAGCGGCAAAAACAACAAAAATGCCTACGTCAAGCTGATGGAGGCATATGTGAATGAAGATGGCAAAAAAAGGGCGCGCGTCATCAAAAACTTCGGACGCCTGGACGACTTGCTGGCTGACGATCCACTGGCCCTGGAAAAGCTCAAAAAGAAGTACAGGGATGAGAGCGCCGCAAAAAAGCAGGCCATCGCTGAGGAAAGACGAAGGGAAGTGGCCAGGATTCTTGAAAAGGCTGCAGAGCCGGCATCAGCCAGGCGCCCGGACGTTCCAAACCAGGCCCTGCATTACGGGCACTATGCTGTCAGGCGCCTCTGGGAAAAGGAACTGGGGCTTGGCCAGCTGCTGAAAAGCCTGCAAAAGACAGCTGCTCCTGGAGCCGGATACAATGCCGGTATCGTTGACGCTGCCTTTTTTATGACATGCATTACGCTGATGGATCCGGATTACTCACTGGCCGGCTTCGGCTACACTGAATATTCAGGCCTCGACTTTCTTGGCAAGCCTCTGTGGGACACTGATCCTGATGACATGTACAAAGCGCAGTGCTTCCTGGACGACAGCAAAGACAATATTCTTGGCTGGTGCAAAAAGAAGCTGGATGAGAAGTACGGCAAAGAACGTGCCTCTGTTCCTGTTCTTTTTTCAGTCCCGTACACAGGACTAATGCCGCCCGTATCCATTGCCCTGCTCATTGACGAGGACGGCTTTCCCGCAGACTTTGAGCTGTTCTCAGGCAGGGCTTCCAAAAGCAGTCCCCTTAAGGATGCCGTTAAGAATGCTGTTGAGAAGCTGAAAGGCAGGAACAAGATACAGCCTGCCGTTGTTCTGGCTGACAGCAGCCTGAACAGGGCAGGCATTATCAAAACACTGCAGAACATGGATCCTGGCTTTCAGATCATCACGTCCGGCAGGAAAAGAAAAGATGGCGATGACAATGCCGGGACCGGCAGCAGTGACACGGGCCTCAGCAGCATGCAGCAGGCCTTCATCAGTGAGAATCTGCGCCTGCTGAAAAAATCGCTTGCACCGCACCCTGTCCCTGCCCGGGATGAAGGCAGTTTCCGGGGCCACGTAATGGTCTGCATCCTTGCACAGATTCTGCTGCAGCTTCTTCGCTGCCGTCTGGAACAGCAGGGCACAAAGCTCAAACCTGAGGAAATATGCAGCAATCTGTACGGCGCAACTGTACTGGCTGTTGTTTTGTCAGAAACAGAGCCTCTCTTCCTGCTTACTGACGGACGTGCAGAGACGCCCAGGGGCGGCACCCGCAATCTCTCCCCAGTGCATATGCCGGATATTATGAGGGCCTGCGGGCTCACGCCGCTGGTGCGCATAACCATGCTTCCCGAGCTGGCAGAAGCACTGGGCACAAGCTTTGCGTCCCCTGGCGATGCCATTCCGCTGTTCTGGACAAAATCAGGACCGGAGTCAGAGGCCTAGCTGCAGCAGGGAACGCAGCCAATATTTCCTGAATTCTGCGGCACCTACCGCAGCACAAAGTTAATGGCGAAGCAGACAGCGATAACCCACATGGTAAGGCCCACTTCCCGACCTCGCCCGCATACTGTTTTTAAGAGGGCGTAACTGATAAAGCCCACGCCAAAGCCTGTGGCGATGCTGTAGGTAAGCGGCATGGACATAATGGTCAGAAAGGCAGGAAGTCCCTCGGACAAATCCCTGAAATTGATATCAGAGAGTTCCTGCATCATCAGGCAGCCCACCAAAATGAGGGCCGGAGCCGTGGCATAGGTCTGAATAACGCTGATCAGCGGAGCAAAAAAGAGACTCAGCAAAAACAATACGGCTACCGTAACTGCGGTGAGCCCTGTACGCCCGCCTTCGGCTATGCCTGTGGCACTTTCCATATACATGGTAGTCCCGGACGTGCCTAAAAATCCGGACAACGTGATGGAGCATGAATCGGCCAGCAGCACGGCATGCAGTTTGGGAATATTGTTGTCCTTGTCAATAAAGCCGGCCTTCTTTGCCAGTCCGATAATGCTGCTGAGAGAATCGAACAGGTCCACCATGGTCATGGTAAAGAGCACGGATATGAGCCCGTAGGCAATGGCTCCCCTGATATCAAGCTGCATAAAAACAGGAGCAATGGACGGAACCGAAAAGCTCACCACCTCATCCAGGCCATGAGGCATGGGACCTATGCCAGCAATCATGCCAAGTACAGTTGTGACAAGTATGCCTATCAGAATGGCACCACGCACCCTGCATGCCATGAGCACGCCCATAAGGATAAAGCCAATGCAGCTTAAGACTGTTTCCGGCCTGGTCATGTCGCCCAGGGAAAGCAGGGTGGCCTCGTTGTTGACGACAATGCCTGCGCCCTCAAGACCGATAAAGGCAATAAAGAAGCCTATGCCGGCCACGGTTGCCAGCTTGAGGTTAAGCGGAACAGCCCTGACTATGAGTTCGCGGACATGGGTGACTGTCAGGATAAGAAAGGCAAAGCCGGAAACAACAACGCATCCCAGCGCAGTCTGCCAGCTTAGTCCCATGCCAAGGACGACTGTATAGACAAAGAAGGCATTAATGCCCATGCCAGGAGCCATGGCAATGGGCAGATTGACGCCAAGCCCCATAAACAAAGTGCCTGCAACAGACGCAAGGATGGTAGCCACAAATGCGGCATCTGCCGGCATGCCGGCCTCGGACAGAATGCTTGGATTGACAAATATGATAAAGGACATGGCCATAAAGGTCGTAAAGCCGGCCAGTATCTCCATGCGGACAGTAGAGTTGTGTTCCCTGATTTTAAAAATCCTTTCGAGGATGCCTGCACTCACAGTATGTTCCTTGTTTCTTAAACGTTTCTGAAGATGCGTTGACTGAATTGCATTTCTGAAAATGCGTCCGCTGCCGTGCCAGGCCCAAACCGGCATCTTTCCGGCCGCCGGCAAAAAGGCACAAAAAAACGGGAACATCACTGTGGCGTAACGCTCCCGTTCCAATTTTCCTGCTGCATGCTCTCCATGAGGCAAGACAGCCGGTCAGACAGCCGGTCTTTTGGAGAGCCGCTTTTCAGCTAGCGCAGGACAAAGTTAATGGCAAAGCAGATGGCAATAATCCACATGGTAATGCCCACTTCCCTGCCGCGGCCGCACAATGTCTTAATCAGCACATAGCTGGTAAAGCCGACGCCAAAGCCCGTTGCGATGCTGTATGTCAGGGGCATTGATATGATCGTCAGGAAGCAGGGAAGCCCCTCTGACAAATCCTTGAAATTGATTTCGCCAACTTCCTGAATCATGAGGGCGCCTACCAGGATAAGGGCAGGAGCCGTGGCAAAGCCCTGAATCACGCTGACCAGGGGAGCAAACATGAGGCTTACGAGGAAGAGGATGGCAACGGTAACTGCCGTAAGGCCGGTACGGCCGCCCTCGGCAATACCGGTAGCACTCTCGACATAGACGGTAGCAGCCGGCGTGCCCAGGATGCCGGACAGCGTGGTTGAGCAGGAGTCAGCAACCAGTGCCTGGTTCAGATGCTTGATTTTGTTGTTGCTGTCCACCAGGCCGGCCTTGCGCGACAATCCTATGATGCTGCCCATGGCATCAAAGAGATCGACCATTGTCATGGTAAACAGGACGGACAGCAGGCCGTAGGCAAAGGCAGCCTTGATGTCCAGGTGCATGAAAATAGGCTCAATGCTGGGAATATCCAGGCTGACAACACCGGTCACGCCGGAAGGAACAGGCCCCACGCCTACAAGCATGCCCAGGACGGTAGTGGCAATAATGCCGATAAGAATGGCACCCTGCACTTTCAGCACCATAAGGGTGCCCATAATGAGCAGCCCTGCGCAGGACAGCATGGTTTCTGTCTTGGTCATGTCGCCAAGGGCCACCAGCGTTGCCGGGTTGTCTACCACGATGCCGGCATTCTTGAACCCGATAAAGGCAATAAACATGCCTATGCCGACGCCGATGGCCAGTTTCAGGTTCTGGGGCACAGCCTCAATGATGCGTTCGCGCAGATGCGAGACTGTCAGGATCAGAAAGGTAATGCCTGATATGAAGACGCAGCCAAGGGCAGTCTGCCAGTTGAGCCCCATGCCAAGGACGACTGTATAGACAAAAAAGGCATTGATGCCCATGCCAGGCGCCAGGGCAATGGGCATGTTGACGCCCAGCCCCATAAACAGGGTGCCGAACACGGCAGCCAGGATAGTGGCAACAAAGGCGGCATCCTTGGGCATGCCTGTCTCGGACAGCATGCTGGGATTGACAAAAATAATGTAGGACATGGCCATAAAGGTCGTCAGTCCTGCCAGGAGCTCTACACGAACTGAAGAATTCAGCTCGGAGATCTTGAAAAATCTATCAAGAAAGCTGTTCATCCTGATATTCCCCCCGGTCCGCAGCCTGCCGGCTGCAAAGGATAACAGATACTTTCTTTCTTTGGCCTGAAAGAAAGAAAAAAGAAAAGGTCATGTTCCGCTGCGGGGACATGACCCTGAAAAAAATTCTAATGCCTGAGCGGTGTTTTGCAGACCTCTAGCAGACCTTCGGGAGGATCCAGAATAATCGGATCCCCCAGCGAGACAATGAATTCCTTCTGGGCAGGAAACAGTATCTCGCATTCATCGGTGCGCAAGGCCCATACCATCTGCCCTGCCGGCATTTCTATATGGTGCAGGATGCCTGCCGGAGTGCCGTCCGCAAGGACAACTTCCCTCCCCAGAAGGTCTTCCACATAGGCTTCGCCTTCGGGAAGCGGCGGCAGGGCTGAACGCTCAATCCACAAAGTGGCACCGCGCAGTCCCTCTGCGTCATCGCGTGTTGCAATGCCGTCAAAAAAGACCAGCAGGCCGCCCTTGTGGGAACGCCAGCGCAAAGCCTTTATTCTGCATGCTTCCCTGCCTGGAATCTCCGCGTACAACGCACCATCAAGAAAGGAAGGATCGTCTGCGTACCATTCCACGCAGACTTCCCCCCTGACGCCGTGCGGACGGGTTATTGCGCCCACACAGATCAGCTTTTCAGACATTGTCAGGAAATCTCCAGGGACAGGTGCATTCCCTTCTTAAGAGAGGCTGCATGCACCCAGGAACGCAGGGCACGCACTGTACGGCCCTGGCGCCCGATAAGCTTGCCGCGTTCTTCTGCAGGCACTGTCACAGTATACACAATACCGGACCCGGACCGGGATGCTGTGACGCTCACCTTGTCCGGCTGGTCCACAAGGCTCCGGGCTATGCCGGCCAGGACGTCCTGCAGCTCTTTGGGCATACGATCCTGCTTACTTGCCGAGGTGGGTGCGCAGGAGAGAGCGGACTGTGTCGGTGGGCTGGGCGCCGCGGGCAAGCCACTGGTTGATCTTTTCTGCGTCAAGCTGCACCTGGGCAGGATTGGTCATAGGATTGTAGAAGCCAAGAAATTCCAAAGGACGGCCGTCACGGGCAGTGCAGTCATTGGCGGCAACAACACGGTAGAAGGGATGCTTCTTGCTTCCGAGACGGGTCAGTTTGATTTTGACAGACATGTGTTTCTCCCTCTGTTATCCAGAGATTAAATGCGAAAGTAGCTTGCCTCTCCCCGGGCCTGAAGGCCGGGGATTTCCCGGGACAGCGGGCACAGCGTACCAGGTACGGCCGGCATGCTCTTCCCGGGCACAAATTTCCGTGTCTTCCACGGCTGTATATATTTGGCTTTGCCGAATTGGAGCATTAGTACATATGAAGGAGGATTACAAGCAAGGACCAATGCATCGGCTGATATGCCTTCTATCCTGACACGCAGCACAAAAAGGGGAGTACAATCTTTTTATGGGGCGCATCCGGCTAGGTGCTTTGTGAACGAACCTTATCCGGCATAAAGCCGGCTATTTCCCGGCGGGCAACTTGTGCAAGCTGTTTTTCCGGGCTATCCCCGCGGTTCCTGCGGTTCTCTCAATACGAAAAACTGACCAGAGCAGAGGAATACGCAGGTTTACTTGCGCCTTGCGGCACGACGCTCCTTGCGTTTCTTCTTCTTGGCAGCAGCCAGCTTGGCGTCACGGGCAGAATTTGACGGCCCGGCATCAGGCATGCCGTCAGAAGGCATCCCGGGCATTCCCGGCATTCCCATGCCAGGCATACCCATTCCGGGCATACCCATGCCCTGGGGCATGGCAGGCATCCTGCCGCCAGGCATGCCGCGCATGCCTTTGGGAAGCTTTGCCTTCCCGCCTCCGAGCATGCCCTTCATCATCTGGCGCATCTGGTCAAACTGGCGCACCAGAAGATTTACCTGCTGCACGGTTACGCCGGCGCCTTTGGCAATACGGGCACGGCGGCTGCCATTGAGCAAATCCGGATTGTGGCGCTCTTCAGACGTCATGGAGTTGATAATTGCCTCTACGCGGGACATTTCCTTTTCAGGGACATCGCCGCTCTGGGCCAGCATGTCGCTCAGCTTGCCAAGGCCGGGAATCATCTTCAGGATGCTCTGCATGCTGCCAAGCTTCTTCATCCGGCGCATCTGGGTGCGGAAGTCTTCCAGGTCAAAGGTAGCCTTCTGCATCTTTTTGGCAAGTTCAGCGGCTTCCTCTTCCTTGATGGTGTCCTTCGCCTTCTCGACAAGGGTGAGCACGTCGCCCATGCCGAGGATGCGTCCGGCAATACGGTCAGGATGAAAAATTTCTATTTCAGAAAGCTTTTCGCCCATGCCGACAAACTTGACAGGAGCACCGGTCACTGTCTTGATGGACAGGGCGGCACCGCCACGGGCATCGCCATCCATCTTGGTCAGCACAACGCCCGTTATCCCAAGCTGTTCCTGAAAGGACTCGGCAACAGTCACCGCATCCTGGCCTGTCATGGCATCAGCCACGAAAAGGATTTCCTGCGGATTAACCAGGGCCTTCAGCTCCTGAAGCTCATGCATCAGGGCTTCGTCCACGTGCAGGCGGCCTGCTGTATCAAGGATGACAACAGAAGCCTGCTCTGCCTTTGCCTGCTCCATGGCCTTGCGGGCAATGTCCACAGGATTCATATCCGTTGTTGACGGATAGTAGGGCATTGCCAGTTCCTTGGCCAGAACTACCAGCTGATCAATGGCTGCCGGCCGGTAGACGTCACAGGGAACAAGGTAGGGACGCATTTTCTGCTTGCGCAGATAGTTGGCTATCTTTGCCGCAGAGGTTGTCTTGCCGGAGCCCTGCAGGCCGACCATCATAATGACTGCGGGGGTCTGTCCCTGCAGGGAAAGAGCCGTGGTATCGCCGCCAAGAAGGCGTATCAGCTCTTCATTGACGATGCTTACGACCTGCTGTGCAGGAGATACGCCCCTGGTCACTTCCTGGCCCAGGCATTTGGCACGCACCGTTTCCGTAAAGCCGGACACAACCTTGTAATTGACGTCCGCTTCAAGCAGGGCGAGACGAACTTCTCTCAGGCCGGCCTTGACATTTTCCTCATTAAGAGTGGTAGCTCCGCGGAAGGAATGAAAAACTTTTGTCAGGCGATCGGAAAGGCTGTCAAACATGGTTCTCCTCAACACTGGCTGCGGAAGATCAGGCGTCTGCCCGGGCCGGCAGGCACAGGACAACAAAGACAGACATGCCCGTCCAGGGCATGTCAATGGAAAAAAGTTTCATAGATACAAAACATTTTGAAGTCAAGCTTTTGAAAGGCGCCAGGCAGTTCCCCTTCTCAAAACAGTTTTTCCCTCTTGCCTAACGGCAAATTCTGTTTATTTTTGCTAAGTAATCTGTATTTTAGGCTTTGTTTCACATCTGTGTAATGGAAACCGAATAAATCTTTCACCTTCGCAAGCGTGCGGCATCCCCCCTGCCCGAAAAGGACAGGATTATGCGGTCCGGCGTACAGCAAGGAAATAATCTGAATAAATCTGGCTGGAACAGCAGAGGAATATATGAGTGACGACGAAAAAAAGGATGTCTTGAACAACGGGAAGACAGCACCGGAAGATACAGGCGCTCCCGCAAAAGACGGGCAGCCTGAGGCAAGCACAAGCGAGGCAGGCGGAGCGCTGCACAAAAAGCAGCCGCGTATGCTTAACCTTGGAATAAAGCGCCGGCTCTTCAAGCCTGTTTCTTCTGCTTCCAAAGACAAGGACTATGACAGGACAAACGGCCAGTCAGAAAACAGGAAACAGGAAGAAAAACTGAAGGAGCCAAAGGAACATAAAGGGAATGCGGCAGTAGATACGGCAAAACTGCCCAGGCTGCTGCCGGTAGTTCCTCTCAGGGATCTTGTGCTCTTCAATTCCCTTATCATGCCGCTTTTTATCACGAGGGAACAGTCAGTCGCGGCCATGTCTGCCTCTGTGGACGGTCCGCACTATGTCCTCTGCGTGACCCAGAAGGATGACACAACCGACCATCCTTCTGCTGAAGATCTCTATGACACAGGCGTCGTTGTCCAGGTCCTGCGCCTGCTGAAAATGCCTGACAACAAGGTAAAGGCGCTTATTCAGGCTGTTGCCCGTGCAAGGGTGCACAATGTAGATGTAACAGGCCCCTTCATGACGGCAGAAGCCGAATACATTACCGAACCGGAGGCAGAGATTACCACGGAAGTCGAGGCCCTGATGCGGGAGGTGCGCGAACTTTCCGAAAAAGTCCTGAGCCTGCGCGGCATTCCGACCTCGGACCTTATGTCCATTCTTGGAAACATCGACCAGCCCGGGAAACTGGCAGACCTTGTTGCCGGCAACCTGCGCATGTCCACGGAGGAAGCGCAAAAACTGCTGGAAGTGCTGGATCCCGTAGAACGGCTGAAGGGCGTCATCAAGAAACTGGAGCACGAGGTTGCCGTTGCCAGCATGCAGATGCGCATCCGCAGTTCGGCCAGGGACGGCATGGAAAAAGCGCAAAAGGAATACTATTTGCGCGAACAGATGAAGGCCATACGCCATGAACTGGGCGACAAGGAAGACGAAGACGATGACCTGCAAAAGCTCAAGCAGGCCCTGTCAAAGGCCGGGCTGCCTGCGGAGGTAAAAAAAGAAGCAGACAAGCAGATGCGCCGTCTTTCGGTCATGCATGCGGATGCTTCCGAAGCTGCCATACTGCATGCCTATCTCGAACTGCTGAGCGAACTGCCCTGGAAAAAGGTTTCCAGGGACAATCTGGACATTGCCAATGCCAAGGCCATTCTGGATGAGGATCATTACGGCCTGGACAAAATCAAGGACCGCATCCTTGAATTTCTGAGCGTTCACAAGCTGAATCCCAAAACACATGGCTCCATACTGTGCTTTGTCGGCCCTCCAGGCGTAGGCAAGACCAGCCTTGGGAAATCCATTGCCAGGGCGCTGGGCAGGAAATTTGAGCGCCTTTCCCTGGGCGGAATGCATGATGAGGCGGAAATCCGCGGTCACAGGCGTACCTATATAGGAGCAATGCCCGGACGTATCATCCAGGCCCTGAAACATGCCGGGACCCGCAATCCCGTCATCGTGCTGGACGAGCTGGACAAGGTTGGCAACGATTTCAGGGGAGATCCCCAGTCAGCCCTGCTGGAAGTCCTGGATCCGGAGCAGAACTCCACCTTCTCCGATCACTATCTCAACGTTCCCTTTGATCTTTCCAAGGTCATGTTCCTGTGTACGGCAAACCAGCTTGACACCATTCCCCCTGCACTGAGGGACCGTATGGAAATCATACGCCTCTCAGGCTACACGATGCAGGAAAAGGAAAAGATTGCCGAAAGCCATCTGGTCGGGAAACGTCTTGCTGACAACGGACTGAAGGCCGGCGAAGTAAAGCTGACAACAAAGGCCATTCAGACCCTTATTACAGGGTATACCAGGGAAGCAGGCGTCCGCGAGCTGGAACGCCAGATCGGAGCCGTATGCCGCAAGCTGGCCCGCAGGAAGGCAGAGGGCGAAAAGCCACCCTTCAAGGTGGATGGCGGCGACGTTGCGGGACTGCTAGGGCATGCAAGATTTATCAATGACGACAAGTCTGACACTCTTCTGCCAGGCATGGCCTATGGCCTTGCCTGGACAAGTGCAGGCGGCGAAGTGCTGACTATAGAAGCCACAGTCTTCAAAGGTACCGGCAAGGTGCAGCTGACAGGAAGCCTTGGCGACGTCATGAAGGAAAGCGCCCAGGCTGCCATCAGCTATATCCGCGCCCATGCCGATGAATTTGGCGT
>CAVJEZ010000046.1:10190-11275 GCA_963648625.1 Odoribacter splanchnicus | reverse complement strand
ACAATATAGAAGACCAGCATTCCTATGATAAGATGCATATGATCGCTGACCTTGGCCACAGGCACGCTGAAGAAGTTATTTCCAGGCTCAAGAGCCTTGCGGATCACCTGGTCCGTCACTTTGGCTTCTTCAAGCAGTCCCTGCCTCTGCATGTCCTTGATGCCGGGGTTCAGTGTGTACCAGAAAGCACGCGATACCATAAGAGCAGGCTGGTTATACAGATCTTCTATGGTCTTGGTGTCGTTAAAGTACAGCTTATCGCCTACATCAGTGGCTGCATTCAGGATAGTATGCAGATTGCCGGTTACACGGACTCTTCCGCCGTCTGTCACGGCCTCGGCACCGAGGGCCTCATACACCTTAACAATGGTTTCACCCAGTTCAGGCTTCTTCAGGGGCACGCTTATGGTAACCTGCTTGTCCTTTACTTTATCAAGAGACTTGCGAACTTCTGGAACAAAGTAGGACGAGCCTTTTGACAGGGAGTTGAACACCTCGTCTGCAAACTCAAGACCTGTCAGATGATTACCGGGCTTGGATTCATCAGGCAGCAGAGGGAACAGCAACAGACCGCATACAATAGCAAAGGAGATTAACAGGAACATCCCCTTTATAAAGGGTTTTCTTTGATGCACAATCATTGTTTAGTCCCCTCTGAGCTTCGAGAAATTGACAACAAACTTGCTGATAACCCAGAAGCCAAAGAAGGCAACAACCGCCCAGAAGACGATATTGCCACAGAATTCGATGCCATTAACAAGTCCCATAGGCAGGTCGATAACTTCAAGTTCAACCATCTTCTTGGGCAGTGTAGCCACGCGGTTGAAGAAGCCGGCCAGGATGGACATGGCGTAGAATCCGCGAATCTGGGCACCTGCAACGACCTTGGTCGTCAGAGCGCCAACCTGAATTCCGACAAGGGAACCAAGCAGCATGCCAATGGCCAGGGTGTAGAACACATAGCCGTAAATGGCATACTGGCCGATAGCTGCGAAACCGGCCGTAAAGATAATCTGGAAGATATCTGTACCAACGGTGGTCATGGCGGACACACCGAACACGTACACAAACATGGGGAAGGTTAC
>CAVJEZ010000046.1:0-9661 GCA_963648625.1 Odoribacter splanchnicus | reverse complement strand
GCACCAATACAGCCGGTGATAAGCCCCGCAGCTACGCCGACACCAATTGATGCAAGGAAAATGGTCGTTGTGTAAAAGGACGGGGCATATGCTGCCTTGCCGCCAAGAATTTCATGACCGACATACGCTTCTGCAACACAACAGGCGAGGATCGGTACTGCCAAAGCGAGAAGAATCAGCAGCTTTTTGCGATTCTTCAATATGGAGGTTGATACCTCCAGGTCCCATCGAGCATACGCTTGGGATCCCGCTAAGAGCATATTATACAGCTCTTTCCCAAAACTCATCGAAAACCTCCTAATCAAAGCGATTTTCTTCACAAACTGGACAAAAGTGATTTTTGATAACATGAGACTTTCTTTATTGGAAGTACCCCGAAAACTGAAAAATCCCCTTTTTACAAGGGTTAGCAGGCTGCCTGCTTTAGGTAGTAATAAAAATAATACCATAATAACATATAGTTACGTCAATTGTGAATTTATTACTATTCTGCTGAGTTTTTTACTTCTGCCAGTCCATTTTTTTCTGAACTTTTACGCTTTTTGATGCACACCGCCCGGCATCTGCACGAATTCACTCTGCAGAACGAAATTTTATTCGCTTTCCAGGTGAAGAAGCACATATCCTAGATTATTTTTTCACAAGCAAAATCCGGTTCACGGACAAGCGCGACAGGCAGAAATATAAAATTTCACAAACTGTCATTCTGAACTGCCGCAAAGTATTCAGTACATCATTTCATTCAGAAGCAGTGAGTACCGCTTCTCCATGCCTGGGATGTGGGCCATTTTTCTGAAAAACATAAGAGCCCTCTGACAGCCGAAAATCCGGCCGTTCCCAGCCGTCCGCATCATCATATATATAAGGAAGCAGTGGCTCAGTTTTCACAGCAATACATATGATACAGACAGCACCACCTGCTGACTAAAGACAAACAGGAAGGACTTTGCTGAAAGAATCCGGAACAAGCTGCTGCCTGCCTTGCGGCTGAAAGAGAGTCTGTATCTGTAAAACACTATACTCCCCGGCAACATGAGAATCCCCACTTGGTGGAAAGAAGACATCCACAAGCTCGTTCTCTTTTTCATACGCACAGGACCTGTTACAGACGAGGCATCACATTCTCTGTTTTATTCTCACGTTTTTTTCTTTCTCATGGAGAAAGACAAAACGTACAGCCTTCATTTCAGTGAAGCTGCTGCAGGCCGGCTCTCTTATTTGCTGACAGGAGAAATTTACCCTTACTGTATAGAGTATCTGGCGGCCTCAAGACGAAAAATACTTCTGGGAGAATGTTTCACGTGAAACATTCTCCCAGACACATCCTCCTCTGCTTTCCAAACCTGTGACAGAGATACCCGGATCATTCCTGTTCTGGTCTAAATATTCTCTGCAAGCCAGTAAGAATCAATTTTCCCTGTACTGATAGCTATTTTAAAACTATTGGTATTAATTTATTAAGATATAAAGATATTTTGATTTATGATATAACATAGTGTATTTTCAATTCTTTTTCATTTTTTTTTGCAGAGTTCCCCCCCATTCAAAATTCCTTCGTCAGCCTTTCAGAAGTGACAAACCATAGGAAAAGAGTAACGCCTGCCATACGCCAGCATTTACAAGAGAAGTTTTACATTTCCATAACAGCCTCTGCAATTGTTTCACGTGAAACATTCACAATCCAGGAATTCCCATATCCGGCAGCAGAAAAGCCCTGCAGGAAGAAATAATTTTGCTCCTGTACAAACTGTGGAGAGCTTTCAGATGCTACCTCGGACTATTTGCGACTTTTCACTTTCCGGCCTGCCCCTTCTTCAGCTTGCAGTGGGATAACTAAAAAGAAAGTTTGCTTCCGGTTCTATCACTCATTCAGGCTCTCTGCAGATACAGAGGAAAGCTTAAGCCAGATGCGCCGCTTTCATACTGCTACACGCCTAGTACTTCCGGAATGGTTCCGCCCCCAGAGCCTCAAAAATGTTTCACGTGAAACATTTTCCGGACAAAAAACAACATTTTTCTAAAAATACGCTTCAAAACATAAGCAAAAAAATTGACGTAACCCAAGCAATCGTCTAGAGAATTCTAAGGTTAAAAGATACCTTTAAACAAAAAAATGCGTCAATGTTTCACGTGAAACATTGACGCCAGGAGCATATATTTTATGGCCCGAGTCATTTGTATTGCCAATCAAAAAGGAGGCGTAGGAAAAACTACCACCTCCATAAATCTTGCTGCCTCTTTGGCCGTATTAGAACATAAAACCCTGCTTATCGACTGCGACCCGCAGGGAAACTCAAGCAGCGGTCTTGGTTATGACGAGGCTCTGGGAAACGGCACGTTATACTCTGTCCTGTACAAGCCTGATCACGATTCGGTAACGTCTGCCATTACCTCAATCAAACCGCCCTTTCTCAATATCCTTCCGGCAGATATCAATCTGGTCGCAGTGGAAGTGGAACTTGTCAATGAGATAGCCAGGGAACGCTATCTCAAAGATCTTATTTCCTGCATCGACAAGGATTATGAATTTATTATTCTGGACTGTCCGCCGTCCCTGGGCCTGCTGACGCTGAATGCGCTTTGTGCCGCCCATGAGCTTCTGATTCCCCTGCAATGCGAATTTTTCGCGCTTGAAGGCATTGCCAAGCTTATGGATACCTATGCCAAGGTCAGGGCAAAGCTCAATCCTGACCTTGCTATTGCCGGCATACTGCTCACGATGTACGACGTCCGCAACCGCCTGTCCAAGGATGTCAGAAGCGAGATAGAAAGAGTGCTTCCCAGGTATTTGCTCAGGACCTATATCCCGCGCAATGTCCGCCTTTCAGAAGCACCCAGCCACGGAAAATCCATTATCCATTATGACATCAAGTCAAAAGGCGCCGTGGCGTACCTTAATCTGGCCCAGGAGCTTCTTACAAGGAAGGCCCTGCCCTAGGCCTGCTGCCTGGAACGGGGCAGCGTATGCTCGCAGACCACTTCGTCCCTGAAATGCTTCTGGCGTATGGTTGTGCCGCACTCCCTGCACTGGAAGACAAGCAGCCCGCCGTCATTGGCATTGCTGAGATGGAAGGGATGCACGGGATCGGTTCGCCAGTCAGAGGTTTCTTTGCCGCAGACAGGGCATTTCACCTCGGCCTTGTATTCGTACTCATAGTCCCAGTGCTTAAGGAAGTCCTTAAATTCCTTCAGGGACTCCTGCGGCACGCCGCCATGCCTGTAAAAGAGCTCGCGCTCGGCAGACTTTAGATCATAGCGGGTCATTTCCCACATTTCGCGGCTGATGATATAAGCAAAAGGCCTGCCGTCAGGACCGTTCAGGGCGCTGAGATGGGCAGGCAGCTGGCGGCTCTGTTCCAGCAGCGGCAGTGCTCCCTGCAGAATGTCTGCACAGCGCACGCCCAGCTCTGCCGAAATAAAGAAACATTCATTGGATTTCTTTGTATCCCGCATATGAACGATGTGTGTTTCCAGATCAAACATAATTTTCCTCACCATACTCGCAAGTTGCCTTTCATGAACCCTGACCGGGAACATAAAAGGCACTGAATATTATATAAAGGAGTCAACAGTGTCATCTAAACTTGGACGCGGGCTGGACGCCCTGCTCTCTGTTGAAAACAAGGTATCTTCAGACAGCAAGGTCTGTACCCTTGCCGTGCACTGCCTTGTCCCCAACAAAAACCAGCCCAGAAAATCCATGACCGCCGAAGGCCTGGACGAGCTGGCAAAGTCCATCCGGCAGCAGGGGGTCATACAGCCCATTCTCGTCCGCCCCATTCCTGGCGAAGAGAACAAATATCAGATTATAGCCGGCGAACGCCGCTGGCGTGCTGCCCAGCGTGCAGGCCTCAGTGAGGTCCCTGTCTTCATACGCGAGATGGAAGACAAGGACGTCATGATAATCGCCCTGATAGAAAACCTGCAGAGAGAGGAACTTAATCCGGCAGAAGAAGCGCTGGCCCTGCAGGAACTAAAGCTCAGCCTGAACATTACCCAGGAGGAACTGGCGGATCACCTTGGCAAGAGCCGCTCACAGATAGCCAATGCCCTGCGCCTTCTCCAGCTTCCGGTAAGTGCCTTAAAAAGCCTTCAGGAAGGAGCCATCAGCTCAGGACAGGCGCGCTGCATTCTCGGTTTCAGCGAGGCTCCGGAAAAACAGGAAGCCTTTCTGAACTACATCCTGGAAAACAAGCTGCCGGTCCGTACCTGCGAGGATATCCTTTCTTCCTGGAAAAAAGGAGGGACTCTCCCGTGGGAAGCTGCATCGGCTGGCGATACGGCAAAGGTTCCGGGCAAAAGACAGCCCAAAAGCCCTGAATTCCGCAAGCTGGAAAAGGATATCTGCTCTTCTTTGCAGTGCAAAGTAAGGCTCAGCGGCACCCAGGAGGCAGGGAAAATGACGTTTTCCTATAAAAGCGGTGAAGAACTGAACCGCATTCTGACGCTTCTGGGCATGAAGCAGGACTAACAGTCTCCGAATCAGGCCCTGATGCGGCAGGCATACATGCCTTCAAAAGGCTGGCTGACCGTATGCTCCTCTTCCAGGCTCACGCCGAAAGAATGGCAGGCATCACGCACAAGGGCCTGGTTTTCGCTTTTTGTTACGGTACACGTCATATAGATAATGTCGCGCCCTTTGGGCACCATCAGAAGAGCCCTTTCAAGCAGGGCCCGCTGCGTCCTGACATAGGATGCAATGTCCCTCTGGCGGATCTTGATGTCAGGGCGCCTGGACAGGACGCCAAGGCCTGAGCAGGGCACATCCAGGATCATTGTCCCGTCCCAGCGTATAAGTGGAGCCCTGGCTCCGTCGCAAAGCATCAGGGCAGGCTTTGCAAGCCCCAGCCTTGCGCATTCTCCGGGGATCTCCCGCACTCTCTGCCAGGAAACATCAGAGGCAAGTCCGACGGCATATCCTCTTTCCAGAAGCAATGCCGTCTTGCCGCCAAAACCTGCGCAGGCGTCCCATACGGGGATCTCCCTGTCTATTGCAAGGGAAGCCATAGCAAGCTGCGATCCTGCGGCCTGAAAGGATATCCTGCCTTCAAGGGCCAGGGCAGAAAGGGAAACGTCAGCCGGAACACCTTTTGGAAAATACAGCCCGTACTCTCCGGCATCGCCAGGAAGAGGCTCTGCATTTTTGCTTGCAAGCATGGCCCGCAAATCACTGCAGCCTGGCTTTCGGGGATTTAAGCGGATGCAGGTGACAGGCCTTGAAAAGCTCGCCTCCATGACAGCCCTGGCCTTCTCTTCACCGCATTCTTTCAGCAGAAGCTTTCCCAGGGCAGGCGGAAAGGATGTATAGCGGCAAAAGGCGTCAAATTCGCCCTCCCCTTCCCTGCGGTAAAAATCCAGAGAATGCACAGCATTGCCTGTGCGCAGCAGGGAGCGCAGGCCGCCGTTGGCAGCACCGGCAATGCCCTTGCCGGCCAGAAAGCGGATATCGGACACTGTCTCATTGACAACGGCATAGGCCGGTGCGCCGTCCTGAAAGAGAAGCGACGTGCAGGCAGTGAGCAGAAGGTACTGTACCGGCTTCGGAAAACGGTCAAACTTCGGATACACGCCCTTCAGGACAAAAAGGCAGCGCACATATGCCCTGAGGCAGCAGTAGGCAAGATCAGTAGCCTGGCGCCTGGCATCGTTTGCAAGAGGCGTCCTGTTCAGGGCAGAGGACAGGGCTGCCTGCAGAGGCGCACCTTTTTCTGTCTCCATAAGGACAAGAAGAGCGACCTTCCTGGCAGAAGGCCGCAATGCATCCAGTCTGGCTGAAAAAGACATCGTTATTTTCCCGTGAGAGGCTGAATCCTGCCTGCAAGGGCAAGTTCAGGCGTGCCAAGCCTCTGCCCGTTCAGGAAGGAAGCGACGTCCATGGATTTTTTCCCCTGGGGCCGCACCCTTTTTACGTCAAGGCACCCGTCCTGGCAGGCCAGCAGAAGCTTCCCCTTCTTTGCATAAACCTCTCCTGCCGCCATCTTCCCTTCAAAGGGAACGGGCACTGCCTCTTCAAGCACCAGCGTCACATCGCCGCTGGCAAGGGACAGCGTCACATGGGCGCCCGGATCCGGAGTCACGGCCCTGATGTGGCAGTCAGCCTGTGCTGCCGGGCAGAAGACATCGATCAGCCCGTCGGCCTTCTGTATCTTGGCGGCATAGGAGCTTTCACCCTGCTGGGGCACAGGCTCAAGCTTTCCGGCACGCACCTCTGCCAGCACGTTTTCCAGCAGCGGAAGCGACAATTGTGCCATTTTTTTTAAGAGAGAGCCTGATGTTTCACGGGCCGTCGCAACGGAACAGCCGGCATAGACAGGGCCTGTATCCAGCCCGGCCTCCATGCGCATAATGCTGACGCCAGTCTCGGCCTCACCATCCATAATGGCCCTTTGCACGGGAGCGCAGCCCCTGTATTTGGGGAGAAGGGAAGTATGGATATTAATGGGAGCAAAGCGAGGGACAGCCAGGACACTCTCTGGCAGCAGCATGCCGTAGGCAGCCACTACCAGAAAATCCGGCTCAAGGCTTTGAAGCACTGCCAGCTCTTCTTCGCCTTTGTCGCCTTTCAGGCTGGCAGGCTGGCGGACAGGAATATTATTTTCTTCGGCCAGCACCTTTACAGGCGATGGCTGAAGCTTCTTTCCCCTTCCGGCAGGCCTGTCCGGCTGCGTATAGACGCAGGATACGGATATTCCGTCAAGCCTGAGAAGCCCCTCAAGGATGTCCGCCGCAAACTCCGGCGTGCCCATGAAGACTACGCCTGCTGTTTTTCCTTTCTCTTGAGCCACTTTTTCACCCTGGTGTCATAGAGGGCACGGCGCAGACGGCCTATCTTGTCGATAAACAGTGTCCCCTTCAGATGATCTGTCTCATGCTGCACGATAATGGCTTCATAGCCGTCGATGTCGCGCTCAAAGACTTTGCCGTCCAGATCCATGGCCTTAAGGTGTATTGTGGAAGATCGCTCCACATCGGCCCTGTATTCCAGGGGAACGGAGAGGCAGCCCTCGCCCTTGCTGACAATGCTTTCCCCTGTCAGGGTGACTTCGGGGTTGATCAGCACATGCGGGTCTTTTTCATTCTCCTTTCCGGAAGGATCATAGACCACAATATTGAGATGAACGCCTACCTGGGGTGCGGCAAGCCCTACCCCGGGCGCATCGTACATGGTAAAAAACATATCCTCGACAAGGGTGCGGATCTCGTCCGTTATCTCGTCAACAGGCCTGGACACCTCTCCCAGCCTTGGGTCAGGATACAAAACTATTTCACGTTTGTTTGCCATTTTAAAATCCCGTGCATCATGCGCGCATGAACAAAAAGCGCTCAAGCCGGAAGGGATGACATCCCTTCCGGCTTTGCTTTCTGTCCTGCTGAAGCGCCTGTTATTCCTTTGCCTGTTCCTGGCCCTTGGCCGGCTTTTCTGCCGGCTCGCGCAGCTTCAGGCCAAGTTCGCGCAGCTGGGCGCCGGACACCCTGTTCGGTGCCTGTGTCATCAGGCAGGTTGCCTTCTGAGTCTTGGGGAAGGCAATGACGTCGCGGATGCTCTGGCATCCGGCCAGAAGCATGACCAGGCGGTCCAGGCCAAAGGCAAGGCCGCCGTGCGGCGGGGCACCAAATTCCAGGGCATGGAAGAGGAAGCCGAACTGTTCCTCGGCCCTCTCGGGCGTAAAGCCCAGGGCCTCAAACATCTTCATCTGCGTGTGGGCAGAGTGAATGCGGATGGAACCGCCGCCTACCTCGTTGCCGTTGAGCACCATGTCATAGGCCCTTGCCTTGGCATGGGCGGGATCCGTAGTCATAAGCTCAAGATGCCCGGGCATGGGAGAGGTAAAGGGATGGTGGCAGGCCACGTAGCGGTGCTCTTCCTTGTCGTATTCAAAGAGCGGGAACTCGACAACCCACAGGAAGTTGAACTTGTCGTGGTCAATCAGGCCCATCTTTTCAGCGATATGGACGCGCAGGTTGCCAAGGGCGGCATTGACCATGTCAGGCTCGCCGGCCTGGAAGAAGAGAATATCCCCGACCTTGGCATCAAGCCTTTCCTTAATGGCCTTTCTTTCCTCGTCAGAGAGGAACTTGGCAATGGGAGACTGCCATTCGGTCTCGGACTTGATTTTAATCCAGGCCAGTCCCTGGGCGCCGTAAATGCGGACAAATTCGGTAAAGGCGTCTATTTCCTTGCGTGTCAGGCTCTCGCCGCCATCAACCTTGATGGCCTTGACCATGGCAGCAGAGGCAAACAGCTTGAATCCAGAGCCGCGCACGGCATCGGTCAGCTCCACGAGCTTCATGCCGAAACGGGTGTCTGGCTTGTCAACGCCGTAGTCGCGCATGGCCTCGTCCCAGGTCATGCGGGGGAACGGGGTGGGAAGATCCCTGCCCATAACATCGTGGAAGAGCTTTACCATGAGCTTTTCCGCCACATTCATGACGTCTTCCTCGTTGACAAAGCTCAGTTCCATATCGATCTGCGTAAATTCGGGCTGCCTGTCGGCACGCAGGTCCTCGTCACGGAAGCAGCGCACGATCTGGAAGTACTTCTCAAAGCCTGACACCATCAGCAGCTGCTTGAAAAGCTGGGGCGACTGGGGCAGGGCATAAAAGCTTCCCTGGTTTAAGCGGCTGGGCACCAGGAAGTCGCGGGCGCCTTCGGGCGTGGACTTGGTGAGGAAGGGAGTCTCCACTTCATAGAAGCCCTGCTCGTCAAGGGAGCGACGCACTGCCTGCATGATCTTGTGCCTGAGCACAAAATTCTTCTGCATGCAGGGACGGCGCAGATCCAGGTAGCGGTACTGCAGGCGCAGGTTTTCGCCGGCCTCGCAGCGGTCCTCAATGACAAAGGGCGGCGTCTTGGAGGTGTTCAGAAGCTTCCACTCATGGACAACCACCTCAATCTCGCCTGTCTTGAGGTTGGGATTGGTCATGCCCTCGGGACGCAGGCGCACCCGGCCCTTGATGGCAATGACATATTCCAGGCGCAGGATAATGGCGCTCTTGTGGGCCTCAGGGGCAATATCGGGCGAAAAGACAACCTGGGTCAGGCCCATGCGGTCGCGCAGGTCAACAAAGATAAGACCTCCGTGATCGCGGCGGAACTGGACCCAGCCCATAAGGCATACGTCCTTGTCCACGTCCTTTGCTGTCAGCTCGCAGCAGCTGGAAGTACGCTTCCAGTCGCCAAGGTCCGTTATGTATCTGGCATGCTCCTGCTGGAGATCCTGTATCGTATCAGTCATAAATCCTAGTCCTTTATAGAAAGCGCAGCGACCAGCCTGTCCTGTGCCACTTCCTGCTGCGTCCCGGAATCCATGTCCTTGACTGCCGCAGTCTGGCGGGCCATTTCGTCACTGCCAAGTATTATCGTATATCGTGCCCCGGACTTGCCGGCCTGCCTCATGGAGGACTTCATGCCCTGGACGGCATAGCCCATCTCCCCGGAAAGGCCGGCACGGCGCAGATTGCCAGCAATGGCAAATCCGGCAGGAAGGCACTCCCTGTCCAGGCAGATAAGGTAGAAATCCTTGCGGGGCAGCTCTTTCTGGTTCATGAGCAGGGCCAGCCTTTCCATGCCGCAGGCAAAGCCTATGCCGGGCAGGTTGGGACCGCCCAGGTTCTTGATAAGCCCGTCATAGCGGCCGCCGCCGGCAACTGCCGTCTGTGC
>CAVJEZ010000045.1:10428-11529 GCA_963648625.1 Odoribacter splanchnicus | reverse complement strand
GTGGACTATTCCGGTTCCATGATGATGTCCAACAAGAAGCTGAAAAAGACCAAGATCGCCGTCGCCAAGGACGTGATGCAGCGTATCAACGCCGCCATCCCCAACCAGACCTTCATGGGCGGTCTGCACACCATTTCCCCCAACGGCACCATCCTTGCCCAGGGTCCCTGGAATCGTGGCGCCATGGCTAATGCCATCGGCAAGCTGAAGGACAGCTTCAACGTGTTCGGCCGTATGACCTACATGGGCGACAGCCTTTCCACCTACGAGTCCTTCCTGAGCAGCATGCAGCGTGACGCTGCCCTCATCCTGTTCACCGATGGTGACAACAACCGCGGTGTCGATTTCGTTGAGACCGTCCGTCAGATCTACGCTTCCCAGCGCAACCTGACCATCCACGTCGTCTCCTTCGCCGACACCCCCGACGGCAAAGCCAACATCCAGGCCATTGCTGCCCTGAATCCCAATGCCGTGGTCGTCAATGCTGAAGACCTGGCCACCAGCGATGCCGCTGTTGAAAGCTTTGTCCTCGCCGTCTTCTGCGGCAAGGCCGAAACCGTTCTCGTCCTCCGTGGCGTCAACTTCGCTTTCGACTCCTCCGAGCTCGATGCCAAGGCCATGGCCATTCTTGACGAAGCTGCCGAAGTCATCAAGCAGCATCCCGACAAGACCATCGTTCTCGCCGGCTGGACCGACTCCAAGGGTTCCGATGCCTACAATGCCAAGCTGTCCCAGCGCCGCGCCAGCAGCGTGAAGGCTTACCTCGGCACCCAGGGCATCCCCGCCAGCCGCATGATGGCTATTGGCAACGGCAAGTCCTTCAAGTACGACAACAGCACTGAAGAAGGCCGTTACATGAACCGCCGCACCGAAGTCAGCTTCAAGTAAGTTCATCTTCTAAAAAGCTTTACAGCCCCGGCAGCAAGGAATTTCCTTGATGCCGGGGTTTCTTTCCTTAACTTTCTCCCAGTCTTTCCCATACGTATGAAGAACAGTCAGGGAAAAACGGGACAAAAACTCACTCTGGTGAGAAAACATTATGAAAACAACATCAAAAATTGCCCTGCTTTGCAGTGCTCTTCTCCTTCTTAACGGATGCGC
>CAVJEZ010000045.1:6144-9537 GCA_963648625.1 Odoribacter splanchnicus | reverse complement strand
CCTGTGGCAATGATGGTACGGGAGGCCCTGAGCGAGCAGATAAAACGCTCTTCCATGTCAAGGAAGGCATCTCCCGGCAGGGCATCGGCAACTGACTGCAGATCCGTCCCGTAGGCTGCCTCTATCAGGTAGTCTGTATCCATAAAGGCATAGTCCATATATTTTGCCAGGGCCATGCCGATAGTAGACTTGCCCGAGCCTGCCATGCCTATAAGGGTGATACAGGGCTCAGTTTTTTCAGCTCTTTTGACCAGTGCATGCTTGTCCATAAGGCAATCTCCTTTTGCCCTGTGTATTGCCGTCTCAATAGTCTTTCTGTCAAGCGCGAAGCCTTTTGCATGTTCCAGTAAACAGCGTCAGGTGCATGCCTGTACCTATGCGGAATGTAACCGAAAAGGCAGAAACAGGCACAGAGGAAAAAGCTGCCGATGTATCATGCTGTCCCGGCTAGAATGGCGAATTTGTTCCATAAATTCCCATTTTCATGCCGGCGTCAGACAAGATCTGCCCTTGACGAAGTTGCCATTCCCGTGTAAACGGGAGTACTTGTTTTTCAGGTCCTAACCAAAAAACAATGCGCAATGACAGCGGCTTCCTTGTTCGCAGTATCTTGCGCATGCATACAACATACAATAACCGCAAGGCAAAAGGCATATTGCCTGCTGTCTTTTACCGGAAGCTTCCAGCGGTTTACCACAGGAGATTTTTTCATGAAAAGAACCTATCAGCCCAGCAAGGTGCGCCGCGCCCACACCTGCGGTTTCCGTGCCCGCATGGCCACAAAGAACGGCCGTGCTGTCCTGGCCCGCCGCCGCGCCAAAGGTCGTAAAAGTCTGAGTGCCTAAAATCAACGACTCATTTCCCGAAGAAACTGCTTCCGCACCGAAGGCAGTTTCTTACAAATTGCCGAAGGAAAGTCTGATTCGTGCCACTGCCGAATATGCCCAGTGTTATGATATGGGACGACGGCTGCACACCAGGCATTTCCTTCTTTTTGTTGTTAAGCCCGAAACGGATAAGCCTGAAACAGATGCCTCCGGCGTGCGGCTGGGGATCACTGTCTCCCGCAAGACAGGGCATGCCCATATACGCAACCGTATAAAAAGGCTTGTCCGGGAATGCTTTCGCCTCAAAATTCGCCATCTGCCAGTTTCTGCCAGAATTGTTGTCGTGGCCAAGCGCCATGCAGGCAGCGCTGATCTCACGCTCAAAGAGGTGAGTTCCGAACTGACAGAAGCGCTGAGAGGCTTCTTCCATCTTCCAAAGGGGGCTGGCAATGTCCCTGATTAAAAAGCTTTTCATACTGCCTATCCGCCTGTACCAGATTGCCATTTCGCCTCTGCTGCCATGCAGCTGCCGCTTTATTCCTACCTGTTCTGCCTACGCCATTGAAGCCATAACGCTTCACGGCGTTGTGCGCGGCAGCTGGCTCACACTGCGAAGGCTCTGTCGCTGCCACCCATGGGGTGGCTCAGGCTATGATCCCGTTCCACTGCCTCGGCGCTGAGGCATGTCCTCTCCTAAAGGATAGAATCCCATGCAAGACGGTAAAAATCTCATTATAGCCATAGTGCTGTGTCTGCTCGTGATTGTCGGCTGGTCCTACCTCGGGCAAAAAATGGGCTGGGCTCCGCAGCCTGTTCCGCCTGCGGAACAGACAGCACAGAGCCAGCAGCAACAGCAGCCTGCGCAGGCTCAGCCGGCTCCTGCCCCTGAAGCTTCCATGACTGCTGCCCCGCTGCCCGTCTTCAAGGAATCCGAGGGACGCGACATGGTCGTGAAAACCCCTCTGTATACAGCCACAATTTATACAGGCGGCGGCATTCTGCGCTCCTTTGAGCTCACCAAGTTCCATGCAACTGTTGCCAGCGATTCTCCCCTGGTCAACCTGGTCAATCCTGCAACTGCAGCCATGGCTCCCATGGGCCTTCTGGTCAATGGACAGCCTTCCTGGAGCGTAGGAGCATGGTCCTGCGAGGAAACTGGCGATATTGACGTGGCAGAGGGCGAAAAGAAGAGCGTGCGCTTTATTGGCATGATTGGAGACATGCGCGTTGTCCGCGAGCTTGTTTTCGATTCTGCTACATATCTCATCAAGGAAAACATTGCCGTAACGCCTGCCGGCACCCAGGCCGTATCCTTAAGGCTTGGCTATACCACGGGCGCCGATGCCAGCAATGCCGTAGGCGGGCAGTATGACGCCATGCGCATAGGCTGGGATGACAACGGCTCCCTCAACGAGGAAAGCAGCACCGATAAGCTTGGCACCGGCGTCATGAATGCTGGCACCATCTACTGGGGCGGCGCCATGAGCACCTACTTCCTCAACGGCGTGCTTCCCGGCAATGCTGCCGGCGTTACCTTCAAGGGCGTCTACCAGAACAACGTATACAGGGTTGCCCTGGAACAGGCTCCTGTGACCATAGCTCCTGGCCAGGAAACAGTCTTTACAGCCAGCTACTGGTTTGGCCCCAAGGACCGCAAGCTCATGGGAGCCTCAAGCGAAGAACTTGCCAAGTCTGTTGACCTTGGCATGTTCAGCAGCATTGCCAAAGGCCTTCTGTGGATTCTTAACTTCTTCTATTCCTATGTCGGCAACTGGGGCATTGCCATCATCATGCTGACTATTGTCATCAAGATTATTTTCTGGCCCCTTACTGCAAAGAGCTATTCTTCCATGGAAAAGATGAAGAAGCTTGCTCCCATGATGCAGAAGATCAAGGAAAAGTACAAAGACAACAAGGAAGCCATGAACAAGGAAGTCATGGCTCTCTACAAGACCTACAATGTAAATCCTGCCAGCGGCTGCATTCCCATCCTTATCCAGATGCCTGTCTTCTTCGGCCTGTACCAGGCTCTCCTGACAGCCATTGAAATGCGCCACGCCAGCTTCATTGACACCCTGCCCTTTACCGACATTCCCTGGCTGTGCGACCTCTCGGCCAGAGACCCCCTGTACATTACACCCATCGTCATGGGCCTCTCCATGCTCATCCAGCAGAAGATGGCTCCCCAGGGAGTTGACCCCAAGCAGCAGAAGATCATGATGATCCTGCCCATTGTCTTCACCTTCCTCTTCCTGGCATTCCCCTGCGGCCTGGTCGTGTACTGGCTGGTCAACAACATCCTGGCCATTGCCCAGCAGTGGTGGATGGGACACAAGCTGAAGAAGCCCGGCAGGAAAGTCACAAAAGCAGCTCAGTAAGGGCTAAAGTCATGGATGGGTTCAAGGAATTCCAGGCCAAAGACCTGGATGCCGCCATTCAGGACGCATGCCTGTACTATAATGCCGGCCGTGAAAAGCTGGAAATCGAAATTATCCAGGAAGCAAAAAGCGGCATCTTCGGCATAGTCGGGGCCCGCAAGGCCAGGATTCGTGCAAGGCGCTCCCAT
>CAVJEZ010000045.1:3676-5882 GCA_963648625.1 Odoribacter splanchnicus | reverse complement strand
AAAAGCCAGACAGAACTTCATCCCGGTCTTCACAGAAAAAGACTGAAGAAGCCCTGTTGCGGCATTCAGAATTTGCTGCCCTTGACGAGGCGGAGTATCCGGCAGCGGAAGAGGCAGCCAGAGAGGCTGTCGCCATGCTGCTTGGCCCCCTGGCTGAGTCTGAGCCTGTCATTGATGCCTGTATGCAGGACGGCATAGTCTTTTGTTCCGTTCAGGGACTTGGTGACGAAGCTGCCCTTATCATAGGCCGTGACGGAGCAACGCTTAGTGCCCTGCAGCACCTGGCCAGCCGCATATGCAGCCACAAGCTGCAAAAATCCGTGCGCATCAGCCTTGAAGTGGGCACGTACCGCCAGCGGCAGGAAGAAGAACTGCAGGCAATGGCAAAGGCCTTGTCAGAAAAGGTGCTTTCATGCGGCAAACCGCTGACCACACGCCCCCTGACTGCCTATCAGCGCCGCATTATCCATCTTTTCCTTAAGGGCAGGGACGGCATACAGACAAGAAGCACCGGGGACGGCATGCTCAAGCGCGTCCTTATTATGTGCAAAAAGGCAAAAGCAGCGCCAAAGGCTTCTTCCTAAGAGTTTTTTCAGCAGTTTTTGTCCAGGCACAGCGTCAAGTACAGTATCCGGCCCGATTTCAGACAATAATTCTGCCATCCGGTCCCATGGACGTATCCAAAGGGAACGGAGCAGGCATTTTCAGGAGGAGTTCCATGCGTCCATGAGAACTCCTCCTTTTTTGCTCAAGAGTACACAGCAATGCCAACAGAAAAGTACACGGAAGAACGTACAACCATAGCCGCCCAGGCAACGGCAGGCGGCAATGGCGCCATTCATATCCTCCGCATATCAGGTCCCCTTGCCCATGACCTTCTGCGAAAGTGCTTTTCTGCGGCAGGCAAAAACTTTACGGATTTTGAACCGTGGAAGCTGCACCACGGCACCCTGAAAGATACAAACGGCCATCCTCTTGACGATGTCCTCTGCGTCTTTATGCCAGGGCCTTCCACCTACACGGGAGAAGACTGTGCAGAAATATACTGCCATGGCGGCCAGACCATAGCATCCCTTATACTGGAAACAGTCTTTGCCATGGGGGCAGTGCCTGCAAAGCGCGGAGAATTCACGCAAAGGGCCTTTCTCAGCGGGCGGATGGACTTAAGCCAGGCAGAGGCCGTGGCAGAACTCATTGCCGCTCCCTGCAGGGAAGCGGCAGAACAGTCCTTAAGACGCCTGGACGGAGAACTGGCACGCAGGGTGCGGGAAGTACGTTCAGCCCTGGAAACAGTCCGTGTCCATATGAGCCTTGCTGTCGATTTCCCTGACGACGAGGTGGAAATCCTGGACAGGGATTCTTTTCTTGAGCATGTGCACAGGGCAAGCCTCTCCCTGAGATCGCTTCTGGCAGGCGTCAAAAGGGCCTCCCTGGTACAGCACGGGGCCCGTGTCGTCCTGGCAGGATGTGCCAATGCCGGAAAATCCAGCCTTATGAATGCCCTGCTTGGCCGCAGCAGGGCCCTTGTGACCGACATACCAGGCACCACAAGGGACTTTATCGAAGAATCCGTGCTCTTTGCCGGCCTGCCTGTCAGGCTTATAGACACGGCAGGCCTGCGCAAGGCAGACGACAGGGTTGAAAGCCTCGGCATTGCCCTCTCCCTCAGGCAGGCGCAGGATGCAGACTGCCTTGTCGTTGTCCTGGACGGCGAAGTGCTGAAAAAGGAGGGCGCAAAGGCATCCGCATGTCCGGATGCAGCCTTCCATGAACTGCTGGACAAGGCACCAGACACGCTGCCTGTTGTCGTTGCCTGGAACAAGGCTGATGTGGCAATGCCCGATGTTCCAAGGCCCTTGTGGTGTACAAGAAAGGACGGCACGCCACTGCCCTTCCTTGCCATCAGCGCCAGGACTGGTGCCGGCACAGACAGGCTCTGCCAGGCTGTCCGCGATGAAATCCTTAAGGATGACAGGGAAAGCACTGAACATGTAGCCCCCAACGAGCGCCAGGCAGATGCGCTTGCCCATGCACATGCCGAATTAGAAGGGCTTATCAGTGACATTGAAGCCGGACAGTTGTATGATTTGCTGTCGGTACGTCTGGATTCGGCCTGCACGTATCTGGATGACTGTATCGGCGTAGGCACGGCACAGGATGTCTTAAACAAGGTCTTTGAGGGGTTCTGCATTGGCAAGTGATATAG
>CAVJEZ010000045.1:0-3449 GCA_963648625.1 Odoribacter splanchnicus | reverse complement strand
CATCTTCCTTCCATCATGCAGCTGGCAACAGAAAGCCATATTTATATTTTGCAGCTTGATTTTGTGCCGCTGAACATTCTCCTGGGCGAAATCATGTCCAATCCTGCACAGATCAAGGCCGGCGTTGCCATAGGCGAAGACATGCGCCAGCTCGCCATGCGCTTTCCCTTTACCCCCCAGGGACACATCGATCTGAGCAAGGTCGCCGAAAGAAACAATATTGCCAGCAGGGGCCTGCGCACCATGCTGGCAGCCTTTTTCGGGCAGCGCATTTCAAAAGGGGCCCAGTGCTCAAACTGGAGCAATCCCAGGCTTACGCAGAAACAGATTACCTATGCGGCAACAGATGCCTGGATAGGCAGGAAGCTGTACCTGCGCATGCTTGAACTCGGCCTGATGAAAAAACTTTGACATGGCGGGGGGCACAATGCTGAGCTCTGCACCATCAGATACCAGGGAGCCTAAAAATCCCATCGTCTTTTTTACCGGCGGCACCGCCATACGGGAACTGGGACGCACGCTGGCCGGCCGGACCAGGCGCACGGTGCATATCGTCACTACCTTTGACTCGGGCGGATCAACAGCGAGGCTGAGAAAGGCCTTTGCCATGCCTGCCGTGGGCGATCTCAGGAACAGGCTGCTGGCCCTGGCAGATGTCGGGGCCTGCGGGCAGGCTCTTGTGCGCTGCATGGACACAAGGCTGCCGGCAGAAGGAGATGAAGGCGAGCTGCGCACGCTGCTGCGCTCTTTCAGCTCTCCCGGGCATGAAGTCTGGAACGGCCTGGGCGAGCTTCAAAAGCATACGCTTCTGCACTGCCTTGCCGCCTTTTTGCGGCTCATGCCGGCTGATTTTGATGCAAGGCAGGCCAGCCTTGGCAATATCTGCATGGCCGGGAAATACCTTTCGGACGGCAGGACATTTTCCTCTGTCCTGCCCATGTTCGGACGGCTTCTGCGTGTACGCGGCCAGATAGTGCCTATTGTGGAAGAAAACCTGCATCTGGTTGCCAGGCTTGAAGACGGCACCATGCTCATAGGGCAGCACTTGTTCAAGGATCTGCCCCTTCCCATAGATGAAGTCTTTCTCACCGTATACGAGCCAGGCAGAAAAAACAGCAACCCTGTTCCCTGCAGGCCAAGGGCCTCAGTGCCTGCACTGGCAAAGCTGCGCGAGGCGGCACTTGTCTGCTACCCCATGGGCAGCTTCTATTCCAGCGTCGTGGCAAACCTTCTCGTTGACGGCATAGGAAGCTGCATCGCCTCCCTTAACTGCCCCAAGGTCTTCATCCCCAATACCGGCCATGACAGGGAGCTTGCCGGACACACTGTGGAAGAGCAGCTCCTGGTGCTCTTAAGCGTCCTGGCCCAGGACTGCCGCAACACAAAGCCGGACCGGCTTGTCTCGCATATACTCGTAGACAGCCGTCACGGCCTCTACCACGGAAGCCTTGATGCACTGAAGAAACTGGCAGCATCCATGGGCATATGCGTCCTTGACGTACCAGTTGTCAGCCCCGACATGGCGCGTCACGATGCATCGGTTACTGCCGACTGGCTGATGCGCCTGGCATCCATAGAACCGGATGAGTCAAGAGGGCCTCATGCCTGCTGACAACAAACATCTCCCTGAAAAGCCGCTGTCCAAAAAAAATCTCACGCTTTTTATTGACTCAAAGCTTGCCGGCATGCGGGCAGACAATGCCTTAAAAGAACTCTGCCCGCTCTCCCTGAGGGGACGCAGGCGCCTTTTTGGCGACGGGCTTGTCTTAATCAACAAACGCAGGGCAAAAGCCGGCGAATGCGTCCATGCAGGCGACATGCTGACAGTCAGTGCATGGGAAGAAGAACAGGATCAGTATGCAGTCCCTGCAGGGTGCGCCCTGGTCTTCCGTGATGAGGAATATGCCTATTTCTCCAAGCCCCGCGGCCTGCACACCGTGTCTTTGCAGGGAAGGGACAGCCGCAGCCTGGAAGAAGCCGTTCCGCACATTCAGCCTGATCTGCCAAAAACATGGCAGCTTCTGCAAAGGCTTGACTATGGCACTTCCGGCATTGTTGCCTGTGCGCTCACAGAAGAAGCCAGGCTTTCCTTCCGCATGGCTGAGCAGAAAGGGCTTGTTGAAAAAAGATACGTCTGCCTTCTTGCAGGAGAGCTTGCAAAAGAATGTGTCATCAGAGGCCGCCTTGCCAGCTCAGGACACGGCTCCGTGCGTGCCCTTGACGATGAAGACAGCGATACTGCCCGCTGGACTGCCTTTTATCCGCTTGTAACGGCTCCGCTTAATACCCTTCTGCCCTTCCCCTCGGACAAAATTGTTACCCTTGCAGGCGTCATCCTGCACAGGGGTGCCCGCCACCAGATCCGCTGCCATGCGGCCTCAATGGGTCTTCCGCTGCTGTATGACGCACAGTACGGCGCCAAAGGACAGGATGGCTTTTCCTTCTTTCTCCACCACGGCCTGCTTAAGGCCCTGGGCCGGAAAATCTCCCTTCTGCCGGACTGGCCGGTACAGGACGAAGCCGCAAAAAAAGCAGTCCGCCGCTGGCTGTACAGCTGACAGCAGGAAGAATGGCCAAAAAAAGACGAACAAGGAAAAGGCACTATTTCAATAACTTACAGAAAGAAGACACGTTCAAAATCTGACTGTCTGTTTGCTCTGACGCCGTTTCTGTGATACAGCCATTTCAGAGAACGAATTTGTTCCATTGTGTTTTGCCAACCATTTTTTTGTGCATCCTGAGCTATTGTTTGTCCCTGTCCCCCCGGAGGGTACATGTTTGCATCGCTGCTGCCCAAATCGGCCCCATTCTTTGAAATGCTCCTGGAGCAGAACAGGCTCCTCTGCCACATGGCCGAGCAAAACCTTGAACTGTTCACCAAAACAGAAAAACGGCACATCACCAACATCAGCATCACCAAGCTGGAAAATGATGCCGACGCTCTCTACAGGCGTATAACCCGCGCCCTATCTGCCACCTTTATTACGCCCATTGACCGCGAGGACATCCTGCGCATCAGCCAGGTGCAGGAAGAATGCATGGACAGGTTCCAGAGGCTCTCTATCCGCATAACGGCCTATGACATGCCGAACATGCTGTTTCCGGCCCAGAGGGTAGCATTCATACTAAAGGAAATGATCGATCTTACGACCGACATGCTGCTGGGGCTGACAAGGCGCAAGGATGCCCACAAAACCAGGCTCTTCCGCACCAAGCATGAGGAATGCGACTCCCTTCTGGCCATAGGGCTGGCCGAGGTAATGGATGCCTCGGAAGGACAGGGCAGCACTGTGGCAACGCTCAAGTGGATACAGGTTTATGAGGCTCTTGAGTTTGTCATCCGCAAGGTGTCGGATCTGTTTGAACATATTGAAGAAGCGGTTATGAAAAATGTTTGAGATACCGCTTCTTCTTTTTTTAATAGTCCTGACGGCCCTGATCTTCGACTT
>CAVJEZ010000044.1:0-12232 GCA_963648625.1 Odoribacter splanchnicus | reverse complement strand
CACCTTTGGCAAAAGCTTTCAGGATGCTCCCTCTTCTTTTTGAAGAGAGAGCGTTTTTTCCTTTTTTGCGCCGCAACGCCTGGGCCGCAGGCAATCCAGAAGTAATAGAAGTATATGAAAATAACACTGCACGAACTGTACAAAGCCTACGGAGGCCGCGACCTCTTTACCAATTTTTCCCTTGATATCGAAGACGGCATGCATCTTTGCGTCTGCGGTCCCAACGGCATGGGCAAGTCAACGCTTCTCCGCCTTATTGCGGGTGTGGAAGTGCCGGATGCAGGCCGCGTCCTTCTGCCTTCAGGCTGCAGGCTCGGGTATGTGGAACAGGAATTCAGCGATGACGCCCTTGATACGACGCTGCTTACCTATGTCCTCGACGTTGTGCACGACTGGAACTCATTCTGGGCTGACTGGGAAGAGGCCTCAAAAAACAATGACGAGGAAAAGCTGCAGCTTTTGATGCACAAGCAGAGCGAGCTTGAGGCCAGCGTCGGCTATAATCCGGAACAGAGGGCCAAGCAGGTCCTCTCCGGCCTCGGATTTTCAGAAGAAAAGTGGCACAGGAAGCTTGGCGAGCTCTCCGGCGGCTGGCGCGAGAGGGCCAAGCTTGCCAGGGTGCTGACGGCAGGAGCCGACATTCTCCTGCTCGACGAGCCCACCAACCACCTTGATATTGATGCCGTGGAGTGGCTGGAAAACTTCCTCAAAAGCTTCCAGGGGGCCCTTGTCTTTGTAGCCCATGACCGTGTCTTCATGGACAACGTAGCTTCGCACGTCCTGTACCTAAGCGGCGGCAAGCCGCTTTTCCGCAAGGCAAACTACACGCAGTTCCTGCGCCTGCAGGAAGAATATGAACTGCAGCGCGAGCGTGAAAAGAAAGCCCTGCAGGAAGACTTAAACAGGAAAATGGCCTTTGTGGACCGCTTCCGCTACAAGGCCACCAAGGCACGCCAGGCCGGATCCAAGCTGAAGCAGGCAAAAAAGCTTGAAAAGGAGCTTGAAGGATACAGGCCGGAGCCCAAACGCAAAGAACTAAAGTTTGCCTGGCCCGAGGCCCCCCATTCAGAAAAAATTCTCTTTCATGCCGTTGACATGGCTTTCAGCTTTCCGGACGGCAAAACCATGTGGCCCCCTCTCAGCTTCTCTGTCTTCAGCGGACAGCGTATCGCCTTTGTCGGCCACAACGGCTGCGGCAAGTCAACGCTCATCAAGCTGCTGGCAGAAAAGCTCTGCCTGACTGGCGGCATCCTGCAGCGCTCAACGTCTGCCAAAGTAGGCTATTATGCCCAGCACCAGATGGAACTGCTGAGGCCCGGATACACTGTTCTGGCACAGATGCGTTCCATGTCTGATCCGCACACAACCGAGGAAGAGCTCATGAGCGTGCTGGGCCTCTTCCTGCTGGGTCAGGGCTTCTTCGACCGCCAGGTTGACAGCCTCTCAGGCGGCGAGAAATGCCGCCTTGTCCTTGCCTCGCTCTTTTTGCAGCGGTGCAACCTATTGCTTCTGGACGAACCGACGAACCACCTGGACCTGGAATCACGCGAAGCACTTGCCAATGCCTTAAGCCACTATAACGGCACGCTTGTCATGGTGGCCCACGACCGCTGGCTTTTGCAGGAAACAGGCTGCACCATCTGGGCAATCGATGAGCATGGCATAACAGAATATGAAGACTTTGCCTCGTATGACGCCGAAAGGCATGCCCAGGAAGCACCAGCCCCTGAAGCAGAAAAACAGCCGGCAGTGAAACCGGTTCAGCCGGATCCGTCTGTCCAGCCGTCTGCCGTCAGCAGGCAGAATCTCAGCCGCGAGGAAGCAAAGCGCCTGAAAAGGGAACAGGCTGAGGCACGCAATGCCTTTGCAAAAAAAATCAAGCCCTTGAAGGAAAAGCAGGCCAAAATGGAAGCAGAGCTTGAATCCGTCATGGCAGAGCAGCAGGAAACAGAGCAGAAGCTTGCCGACCCCGCCACCTATGCGGATCATGCGCTCTCAGGCGAGCTACTGAACCGCTATAACGAGCTGAAAGACCGTTGCGATGCCCTGGTGGAGGAACTGGACGATCTGGAAAGCCGGATAGCGGCAATGGAACAGGAGAATGCGCAGTGAGCGGTGCACCTGAAAGAAAGCACATAGATGTTGCTGCCGGCATAGTGTGGCGCGACAATACCATTCTCTGCTGTTCACGTCCGGAAGGAAAACCGCAGGCAGGCTTCTGGGAATTTCCGGGCGGCAAGCTCAAGGCAGGAGAGGATGCCTGGGCAGCTCTGAAAAGGGAACTTTCAGAGGAACTGGGCATAGAGATACAAAAAGGCATCTTCTGGCTGAAAAAAGAACATATCTATGAAGAGCTGAGCCTGTCTGTGTCCCTGTATTTCTTCCATGTTACCGAATTTTGCGGCGAGCCTGCTGCCCGAGAGGGACAGCAGTTTGCCTGGACAGACTATGGGCAGGCAAAGGAACTGCCTTTTCTGCCGGCGGACAGGGAACTGGTCTCCGTTCTCCTGCCGCCGGACAAAAACAGGCAGAAAGCCCATCCGGAAGCCTGAAAAGCACAAACCGCCCGTTCAGCATAAAAAACTTCATTTCCTCTATGAGGAGGCAAACAAATGTCATATGTCCGGCGCAGGGACGCACTTCGCAAGCTTATGTCAGAAAAGGGGCTTGATGCCCTGCTCATAACACAGGCCACCAACAGATATTATCTTTCCGGCTTTGAGCTACACGATGTCCAGCTCAACGAAAGCTCGGGCTGCCTTGTTATCACGGCAAAGGGCAGGGACTATCTGCTGACCGATTCCCGCTACACGGAGGCAGCCCAGAATCTGTGGCCCAAAGACGACATAATCATCTACAGCCGCAACAGGGCAAAAGTTCTCAGCCAGCTTCTCTCAGGCACAGGCTCCAGAATAGGCTTTGAGGCCGAAGCCGTAAGCTATGCCTTTGCAAAGGAACTGACCTCGGAAATAAGCATGGAACCCTGCGACGGCCTGGTCGAAAAGCTGCGCATCCATAAGGATGCAGACGAAATCGCCGCCCTCAAAAAGAGCTTTGCATTAAACCATGCCATGCTCAAATGGGTGCCGGGCATACTGCGCGAAGGAATGACCGAGGCCCAGCTCAGCTGGGAAATAGAACGATATTTCAGGGAAAACGGAGCAAGCGAGCTGGCGTTCCCGAGCATTTCGGTCTTTGGCGCCAATGCGGCCCTGCCCCACGCAGTCCCCTCAGACAATGTCCTTCATGAGGATATGGGCGTGCTGCTTGATGTGGGATGCCGCGTACAGTCATACTGCTCCGATCAGACCCGCTCCTTCTGGTTCGGCGAGCACCCGGATGCCCTCTTTGCAAGGACAAGGGAACTGGTTGCCGAAGCCCAGCAAAGAGTGCTTGATACCATGGAACCAGGACTGCCCCTGGCCGAAGTTGCAAAAAAGGCCACGGACGTATTTGCCAGGGCAGGACAGGAACAATATTTCATTCATGGCCTGGGCCATGGCGTAGGCCTCGACACGCATGAGGCTCCTTCATTCCACTGCAAGGCGCAGGGCATACTGGAACCGGGCATGACAGTCACAGTGGAACCGGGGCTCTATTATCCGGGGCAATGCGGCATACGACTTGAAGTCACCGTGCTGGTCGGGGAAAACGGCATCACCATCCTGTAGCATAAACACGGAACAATACTAAACGGGCCAATACCAATGCGCATCTATTTCGTAGGTCCGAGAGCATCGGGCAAAACAACGCTGGGACTGCATCTGGCAAAGACTCTGGGAGCACGCTTCCTGGATACGGATGCAGTCCTTGCCTCACGCCTCGGCATGTCCATAGCTGACTATGTCGCCATGCATGGCTGGGACAGATTCCGTGAGGAAGAGCACAGGGCTCTGCTTGCATCAATAGAGATGACGGACAAAGAGCCCTCAGTCATCGCTACCGGGGGAGGAATAGTGCTACTGCAGGAAAACAGGGAACTTCTGCAATCAACAGGGACCTGCTTTTATATCAGGGTGCCCGTTGACGAAATGGTACGCCGCCTGCAGCAGGATCCAGCCGTGGCACAGCGACCGTCGCTGACAGGACAGGGGCTCTGCGAGGAGGTCGCCGGCGTAGTCAGGGAAAGGGAGCCATTGTACTGCGAAACAGCGCATCACGTGCTGGACGGCACAAAATCCCCCGAAACATCCTGTGAAAATATTCTCAACATACTCCGGAAATATAACCTGCCGGAATCACGCAGATAATGCCGCATGCAAGTTCTTTTGGGAAACAAAAGAAAAAACAAGTTGCAACTAACGGCAATTGCATGAAAAGAGACACAAAACTGAATGAAAAAGGCAGAAATGACAGAGGGCAAAATACAAAGATTTATACGCAAAATGAGCCGGTTAAGTTTCCAAAACGCATTGACACAAGTACTTACAGCGTGTATAGCCTTTCATTAACGTAATCTCTGCCACTCATTTACGGGGAGGATGGAACGTGCTGGATCTCAACATTACAATGCTCTTTCAGCTTGTGAATTTCCTGATTACCATCTTTGTCCTGAATCTGTTGCTTATCAAGCCCATTCGTAAAGTCTTGCGTGAAAGAAAGGAAATGATGGCCTCTCTTGCCAGCGACGCACAGGCTTGTGAAGACAAGGCTACAGGCAGCTTGGACAATTATGAATCACAGCTGACAAAAGCACGCCAGGACGCTTCGGCAAACCGCGACAGCGGCCGTACTGCCGGCGTCAAGGAACAGCAGGCGCTTCTTGAAGAAGCACAGAAAGAGGCTCAAGGCATCCTGGGCGAAGAGCGCAAGCGTTTGCACGCGGAAGCGGAAAGCGCACTTCAGGATCTCCGCTCCAAGGTTGGAGCCTATTCCCAGCAGCTCGCCGCTCGCGTTCTGAACGGCTAGTCCCCGGCTGGGACGAGTCTGGTTAGATAACAGGAGGTGGGATGCATTGAGGAATAAATTAATGAGTAAAGCCATGGCAGGCCTGACAGTTGCAGCCTTTGTTGCAGCAGTCATGTATGCCGCCCCTGCTATGGCTTCGGAAGGCGGCCATGAGCTACGCTGGGGAGACCTGGCTTGGCGTTGTGTCAACCTTGTTATCTTTGCAGCCATTCTGTGGCACTTCCTGGGCAAGCTGTGCGTCAATTTCTTCAGGGGACGCAAACAGAAGATCCAGGACGGCATTGATGACCTGACGACAAAGCGTGAAGAAGCCAAGGCACGCCTGGCTGAAATTGAGGCGCATATTGCCAACCTCGATTCCGAGCGGGAAGCAATCCTTGCCGAAAGCAAAGAGCAGGCTGAAGCCCTCAAGAAGGGCATCATTGAGCAGGCTCATGCCCAGGCAAAGCAGATTGTTGAGATGGCCAAGGTTTCTGCCGAAAGCGAAGCCAGGAACATCATTCAGCAGCTGCGTGCGACAATTGCCGATGAACTCATCGACGAAACCCGCAAGAATCTCGCTAGCTCCCTCAACAAGAGCAAGCACGAGAAACTTATCGACAAGTCCCTGAAGAAGGTGGTGCTGCAATGACCGACACAAAAATTGCCCGTCGTTATGCCAGCGCTGTTTTCAAACTGGGTATGCAGGAAGGCGGAAACGTCGTAGCTCAGCGCGGCAAGACCCTTAAGGATCTTGACTCCATGCTGGACCAGAATGCCGCACTGAACAATGTCTTCAAAAGTCCTATTTTTACAGTAGACGAGAAGAAGAAAGTTCTCAGCGACGTTCTTGCCAAGCTTGGTTCTGATACAGTCACTCGCAACTTTTGTTTCCTGCTGGCCGACAAAGAGCGCCTTCCTTACTATCGCAGTATAGTGCAGGCATATACAAAGCTCCTCGACCAGGCCACCGGAAAAATCCGCGGCACTCTGACAACGGCTATCTCACTCTCTGATGCCAAGCAGAGGTCTGTCCAGAAGGAACTGGAAGCAAAGGCTGGTGCGTCGCTTGAGCTTAAGTTTGAAGTTGACCCGTCCATTCTGGGCGGCGTTGTCCTCAAAGTTGGCGATCGGATCCTGGATTCGAGCCTGCGCGCACAGTTGGAGATCCTGAGGGGTTCGCTCAAGAGGGGTAATTAACACATGCAGATTAAAGCAGACGAAATCAGCAAAATCATCGAAGATGAAATTCAAAACTACGACCAGCGCGTAGAGATGAGCGAAACCGGTACTGTTCTGTACGTCGGTGACGGTATCGCCCGTGTCTATGGTGTCCAGAACGCAATGGCCATGGAACTCCTTGAGTTCCCCGGCGGCGTCATGGGCATGGTTTTGAACCTGGAAGAAGACAATGTTGGTGTGGCCCTGCTTGGCTCCGACGTGGGCATCAAGGAAGGTGACACTGTTAAACGTACCGGCAAGATCTTCTCCGTGCCGGTGGGCGACGCTGTTATGGGGCGTGTTCTTAACCCCCTCGGCCAGCCCATTGACGGACTCGGACCGGTCAATACCGATGAAACCCGCGAAGTGGAAATCAAGGCTCCCGGCATCATCGCCCGTAAATCCGTTTGCGAGCCCATGCCTACAGGCCTGAAGGCCATCGACGCCATGACCCCCATCGGCCGTGGCCAGCGCGAACTCATCATTGGCGACCGTCAGACCGGTAAGACCGCTGTCTGCATCGACGCCATCCTGGCTCAGAAGAACACGGACATCCACTGCTTCTACGTTGCCATCGGCCAGAAGAAGGCCAACGTGGCCCTGGTTGCAGACACACTCCGCAAGTACGGTGCGATGGAATACACCACCATCATTTCCGCTACTGCTTCCGAGCCTGCTCCCCTGCAGTACATCGCAGCCTACACCGGCTGCACCATGGCTGAATACTACCGCAACAACGGCAAGCATGCCCTCATCATTTACGATGACCTGTCCAAACAGGCTGTTGCCTACAGGCAGATGTCCCTGCTGCTCCGCCGTCCTCCCGGACGTGAAGCTTTCCCCGGCGACGTTTTCTACCTGCACAGCCGTCTGCTTGAACGTGCTGCAAAGATGAGCGACGAACTGGGTGGCGGCTCCATGACCGCACTGCCTATCATTGAGACCCAGGCAGGCGACGTGTCCGCATACATCCCGACCAACGTTATTTCCATTACGGACGGTCAGGTGTACCTCGAACCCAACCTGTTCAACGCCGGTGTGCGTCCCGCTATTAACGTCGGTCTGTCAGTCAGCCGCGTGGGTGGTGCCGCTCAGATCAAGGCCATGAAACAGGTTGCCGGTACCATGCGTCTCGACCTCGCCCAGTACCGCGAACTGGCTGCATTTGCCCAGTTTGGTTCCGACCTCGACAAGGCTACCAAGGCCAAGCTCGAACGCGGTGCCCGCCTCGTCGAACTCCTGAAGCAGCCTCAGTATCAGCCCAGCCCGGCTGAAGAGCAGGTCGCCTCCATCTACGCCGCCACAAACGGCTTCATGGACGACATTGCTGTGGAAAACATCAGAGATTTCGAGACCAAGTATCTTGCTTTCCTGCGTGATACAAAGAAAGAAATCCTTGAAGCCATCCGCACCAAGAAGGTCCTCGATGACGAAGTGAAGGGTATGCTGAACTCCGCTATCGAAACCTTCAAGAAAGGGTACACGGCCTAATACGGAGGTGCCATGCCATCTCTTAAAGATGTAAAAATGAAAATCGTGGGTGTCGGAAAGACCCAGCAGATTACAAAAGCCATGAACATGGTGGCTTCTGCAAAACTGCGCGGTGCCCAGGCTCGCATAGAGCGTTTCCGTCCCTACGCCTCCAGATACAGATCAGTTCTGACAGAGCTGGCCAAGAAGGTTGAAGGAGCCGTCAATCCTCTTCTTGAGGTACATGAGGAGCTTAAGACAACCTGCGTTATCGTGGTCACCTCCGACAGAGGTCTGTGCGGAAGTTTCAACGCAGCCATCATTGACAAGGCCATGCGCCTGATTAAGGAAAAGCAGGCCGCCGGAAGGCAGGTCAAAGCGATCTGCGTGGGACGTAAGGGCCGTGATGCCATACGCCGCATGCCCGGTGTCGAGATGATTGCGGGATACGCTGACCGTATGGGCACGCTTGATTTCTCCCTTGCCAGCACAGTGGGTGACACTGTGATTTCGGGTTACGAAAACGGCGAGATGGACGAAGTCTTCCTGGCCTACGGAGAGTTTGTCTCAATGGCGCACCAGCCGCCGCGCATTGTGCAGCTGCTGCCCTTTGAGGCACCCAAAGATGAAGAAACCGCTACGGAAGAACCGAAAGGTCCTACGTGCGAGTATCTGTATGAACCTGATGAGGAACAGTTGCTTGGAGTCATCCTTCCTCGGTACCTCAAGGTTCAGACTTATAGAGGAATGCTGGACACCTCTGCCAGTGAAAATGCTGCACGCATGGCTGCCATGGACAATGCCACGCGCAACTGCAAGGATCTCATCAATTCACTGACGTTGCTGTACAACAAGACACGGCAGGCTTCCATCACCAGTGAGCTCATCGACATCGTCGGTGGAGCGGAAGCGCAGAATGGGTAAGGAGCCAACATGGAAGAAAAAAACATTGGTAAAATTGTTCAGGTCATCGGCGCCGTCGTTGACGTAGAATTCGACAGCGGAAAGCTGCCGGACATCTTCACGGCACTGGAGATCAAAAACACCAACAACGAGAACGCCCCGGACCTCGTCTGTGAAGTTGCTCAGCACCTGGGTGACAATATCGTCCGCACCATCGCCATGGATGCTACGGAAGGTCTCGTTCGCGGTATGGAGGCTGTCGATACCGGCAAGCCTATCATGGTGCCTGTGGGCAAAGCGTCCGTCAGCCGCATCATGAACGTTCTCGGACGTCCTGTGGATGAACTCGGCCCCATCAAGGCTGAGAAGTACTATCCCATCCACAGACCTGCTCCTGAGTTCACCGAACAGAACACCAAGGTCGAACTTCTCGAAACCGGTATCAAGGTCGTTGACCTTCTGGTACCCTTCCCGAAGGGCGGCAAAATGGGCCTGTTTGGCGGCGCCGGCGTGGGCAAGACCGTTATCCTTATGGAAATGATCAACAACATCGCTAAGGCACACGGCGGTAACTCCGTGTTCGCCGGTGTTGGTGAGCGTACCCGTGAAGGTAACGACATGTACCACGAGCTTAAAGAAGCCGGCGTTCTGGAGCGTTCCACGCTTGTTTATGGCCAGATGAACGAGCCTCCGGGAGCCCGTGCCCGTGTTGCTCTGACCGCTCTGGCTTGTGCGGAATACTTCCGTGATGAAGAGAACCAGGACGTGCTCCTCTTCATCGACAACATCTTCCGCTTCACACAGGCCGGTTCCGAAGTGTCCGCTCTGCTTGGCCGTATGCCCTCGGCCGTGGGTTACCAGCCCACCCTGGGTACCGACCTCGGCGCCCTTCAGGAACGCATCACTTCTACAAACAAGGGTTCCATCACCTCCGTCCAGGCCGTTTACGTGCCCGCCGACGACCTGACCGACCCCGCCCCTGCTACCACATTCTCGCACCTTGACGGTACCCTCGTTCTGTCCCGTCAGATTGCAGAACTCGGTATTTACCCCGCTGTGGATCCGCTCGACTCCACCTCCCGTATTCTGTCCCCCGAAGTCGTGGGCCAGGAACACTACCAGGTGGCCCGCCGCGTGCAGCAGGTTTTGCAGAAGTACAAGGAACTGCAGGATATCATCGCCATTCTGGGTATGGACGAACTGTCCGACGAGGACAAGCTCACCGTTGCCCGTGCACGTCGTATCCAGCGCTTCCTGTCTCAGCCGTTCCACGTCGCAGAAGTGTTCACAGGCACTCCTGGCGCCTACGTCAAGGTCGAAGACACCATCAAGGGCTTCAAGGGCATTCTTGATGGCGAATACGACGACCTGGCTGAAAGCGATTTCTACATGCTCGGCAACATCAGCGAGGCTGTGGCCAAGGCTGAAAAGCGTCGTGCGAGTGAGTAGACCGAACAACGGCACAGAAGGAGTACGGAATGAGCGAACTTACGCTTGAAGTTGTTACGCCTGACAAGACCGTCGTCAGCACAAAAGCCGTTGTGGTTATGTGCCCTGGCGTTGCCGGTGAGTTCGGCGTTCTCCAGAACCACATCTCACTTCTGTCTGGCCTGAAAATCGGCGCTTTACGCTACAGGACTGAATCCAACGAAGAACACTCCGTGTTCATCAATAATGGCTTCGCAGACGTGAACAACAATGTTCTGACAGTGCTGGCTGAATCAGCCGAACTGGATACGGACATTGACGTCGCCCGAGCTGAAGCGGCAAAGAAACGCGCTGAACAGCGCCTAGCAGAAAAAAAGGACACCACAAACGTTGTCAGGGCAGAAGCTGCCCTGCAGCGCGCAGTGCTCCGTCTTTCCCTGGCCAAGAGATAATCTCTCTTAATCAGGATTAGAAAACAACAGGGAGGCTGGAATGCAAGTTCCGGCCTCCCTTTTTTGTGTACTTTCAGCTTTGCCGTTCCGGCCTGGCGGCAAAATCCGAAACAAAATGGATGGTTGAAGAAAGAGCCTTGTCAAGCTAGAATATATTTTTCATCGTCACATTCAGACCGAGTATTTCAGAGAGTCCCTATGACTGACCTTAAGCATATACGCAACTTCTGCATCATAGCTCACATTGACCATGGCAAATCAACGCTGGCAGACCGCATTCTTGGCATTACCAATGTTGTCAGTGCCCGCGAGGCCAGGGAACAGTACCTTGACAAGATGGAGATCGAGCGTGAGCGCGGCATCACCATCAAGGCCCAGACAGTGCGTATTCCCTACAAGGCCAAAGACGGGAAGGAATATGAATTCAATCTCCTCGATACACCCGGACACGTTGACTTCAACTACGAGGTATCGCGCTCCCTTGCAGCCTGTGAAGGGGCTCTTCTGGTAGTGGATGCAACCCAGGGCGTCGAGGCCCAGACCCTTGGCAATGTCTACCTTGCCATGGACCAGAATGTGGAAATTATCCCTGTTCTCAACAAGATCGATCTGCCCTCCGCCCATCAGGATGAGGTCAAGGAAGAAATTGAGGATATTATCGGCATTGACTGCACGGATGCCATGGAATGCTCTGCCAAGACAGGCGTCGGCGTGCCCGAAATACTTGAGGCCATTGTCGAGAGGCTGCCTGCTCCTGACGGCGATATCAATGCCCCTCTCAAGGCACTTATCTTTGACTCCTGGTATGACAGCTACCAGGGCGTTGTAGTGCTCTTCCGCATTATTGACGGCACAATACGGCTCAATGACCGCGTCAGGCTGATGAATACAGGCAAGGAGTACGAGGTGCTCCGCCTTGGCGTCTTCTCTCCCGAAGCAAAGGACATTCCCCTTCTGCACGCAGGCGAGGTGGGCTTCCTCTGCGGTTCCATCAAGGAGCTGGGCGATGCCAAGGTCGGTGATACCATCACACTGGCTGACAATCCTGCCGACGAGCCTGTGCCCGGATTCAAGGATGTACAGCCCATGGTTTTCTGCGGCTTTTATCCCTCTGAATCAGACAAGTACGAAGCCCTGAAGACGGCCCTGGAAAAGCTGCAGCTCAATGACGCATCCTTCCAGTTTGAGCCGGAAACATCACAGGCCCTGGGATTTGGCTTCCGCTGCGGCTTTCTGGGACTGCTCCATATGGAAATCATACAGGAGCGGCTTGAGCGCGAATTTGAAGTAAGCCTTATCGCAACGGCCCCTTCTGTCATCTACAAGTGCGTCACAACCGATGACCAGACGCTGGAAATCCACAACCCGGCCCATCTGCCTGAGCCCACTAAAATCAAGACGCTGTACGAGCCCTTTGTGAATCTTGATATCCATGTTCCCAATGAATACGTGGGCAATATCATGAAGCTGTGCGAGGAAAAACGCGGCGTGCAGAAGAACCTGCAGTATGCCGCGGCCAACCGCGTCATCGTAAGCTATGAGATGCCCTTTGCAGAAATCGTATACGACTTCTTTGACCGCATGAAGTCCGTCACCAAGGGCTATGCCTCCATGGACTACCATCCTGCCGGCTACAAGGAATCGGATCTCGTCAAGCTTGACATACTGCTTAACGGCGAGCCCGTTGATGCCCTGGCTGTCATTGTCCATCGTTCCAATGCCTACCCATACGGGCGCGGACTGGCATTAAAGCTCAAGAGAACCATTCCACGCCAGCTTTTTGCCGTGGCCATCCAGGCAGCTATTGGCCAGAAAATCATTGCCAGGGAAACTGTTACGGCCTTCCGCAAGGATGTTACTGCCAAATGCTA
>CAVJEZ010000043.1:0-12395 GCA_963648625.1 Odoribacter splanchnicus | reverse complement strand
TAAACAGGATATGGTCCGTCTGCACCATGCCGTACTTTGTCTTGACTGAGCTTCCCTCAACTATAGGCAGAAGATCCCTTTGCACGCCTTCCCTGGATATGTCGCTCTGGCGAGTCTGGCCGGCACTACTGGCAATCTTGTCGATTTCGTCAATAAAGACGATGCCTACCTGCTCGGCACGGGTCTTGGCCATCTGCACAATCTTGTCTTCATCAATAAGCCTGTCGCTTTCTTCCTGCACCAGGATTTTGAAGGCGTCCTTGACCTTGAGCTTGCGGCGCACGGTTTTTGCAGGGAAGGCACGCCTGAGCATGTTCTTCATGCTGTCGCCTACGGATTCCATGCCAGGCATGGATGCAAAAACGTCCACGCTACCCTGGGGCTGCTCCGTAACTTCCATCTCTATTTCACGGTCATTGAGCACGCCAAGGCGCCACTGCTGGCGTATCTTTTCCCTGGTCTCAGTGCGTTCGGAGCTGAAAGACGAAGGGAGCAGCAGGTCCATAAGCCTGTTTTCCGCAGCCGTTTCCGCCTTTTCCCTGACCTTTGTCTGCTCTTCTTCCCGCACCAGGCTGATTGCAATCTCGACAAGGTCGCGGATCATGGATTCCACGTCACGCCCGACATAGCCCACTTCAGTAAACTTTGTCGCTTCCACCTTGATAAAGGGTGCCTGGCTCAGGCGTGCCAGGCGGCGGGCTATTTCAGTCTTGCCAACACCTGTCGGCCCCATCATGATGATGTTCTTCGGGGCTACCTCGTCACGCAGGTTATCAGGCAGCTGCTGCCTGCGCCAGCGATTGCGTATGGCTACGGCCACCATGCGCTTGGCATTTTCCTGGCCGATAATATACTTATCCAGTTCCGCAACAATTTCACGCGGTTTCAAAGTGCTCATTTTCTTCCTCTGGCAACAGGCCATAAGGGCCTGACAAGAAAAACGGTTCTGCCTGTCAGGCACGTTCGTGCCCATACAGTTATCTTATTTCAGATAAGCACGAATCTGCCCGGGGGCAAGACAACAGGGCCTTATTGCGGGCAAAAAAAATCCGCCCTGCTTTCATTGCTGAAAAGGACGGACTTCATGCTGTGTGCTGACGGCAAAAATACAGGGGACGCCTGAAGGCAAAGGAGGCACAGGGGCATACAGGCATATGCTTCCCGGACCAGCAGTCACTGTGCGTGCTGCCTCTGCCTAGCGTGCTGATTTCTTTTTGCAGACAACCTTCACATCCCGGAACGGGCACATGCCGCGCTCTTCCCTGGACATGGCAAATTCCCGCTGCAGCACTTCCTGCTGCTGCTTTGCTTCCTGCTTGCATTCCTTCAGCGTAACAGCTTGCGTATCCTGCTCAGCTTCAAGAGTGCCGCCCTCGGTCAGAAAGAGGGTCAATAGGAGAATATATGTTGAGCTGCCCATGGGGGAAAGGCCGTCCTTATCTTGTGGTACAAAAAACAGACTGTTGTTTTAAGATGCCTCAGGTTAGAAAACTGCATCCCTTTTTGCAGGGATTTGCAGAATATTCTTCCTTCAGTGGAAATAAATTTAGCTATCTCTGATCAAGCTGTCAAGATTTTTGTACCAACTTCTTTCCCACTCTTTTCACAAGCTGCAGAACGCACGGGCCGGGCCCTGGCAGTCTGGCCTGCACCCTACTGCCATTCAGCCCCAGAACAGTCTGACGGCATGCGCCAGTCGCCCCTGGGCGACAGGGACACAGTCCCAACCTTGGGACCGTCCGGCAGGCAGCTGCGCTTGTACTGCTGGGAAAAGAAGCGCCTGAAAAAGACGGCAAGGGTTTTGTCCACGGCCTCTTCCTCCCCCGGAAACGCCACGCAGGCCAGAGCCCGTATCTTTTCCCTGGAAAAGCCGCAGCGCACAAAATGATACAGGAAGAAATCGTGCAGCACGTACCTGCCTATGGTCTTTTCCGTGGACTGCCTCTGTCCTGCTGCATCCGGCGGCAGAAGTTCCGGGCTTATCTCGGTGGCGCACACAGACTCAAGCACATCATGCACGTCCTGGTGCCTGGCCCCGTATTGTTCCACCAGGAAGCGCACCAGCGTCTTGGGCACGCCGGCATTGACGGCATACATGGACATATGGTCGCCATTGTAGGTAGCCCATCCCAGGGCAAGCTCGGACATGTCGCCGGTGCCGACCACCAGGGCCTTTTCCCTGTTGGCCAGGTCCATGAGGATCTGGGTGCGCTCGCGGGCCTGGGCATTCTCATAGGTGACATCATAGCAGTCTTCAGGCTGGCCGATATCCCTGAAATGCTGCAGGCAGGCCTTGGCAATCGGTATGGTGCTCTGCCTGACGCCAAGCTTCTCCATAAGCATGCAGGCATTGTGCAGGGTATGATCCGTAGTGCCGAAGCCCGGCATGGTAATGCCGTGTATCTTCGTATGCGGCTCATTGAGCATGTCGCAGGCCTCGCAGGCCACCAGCAGGGCAAGCGTGCTGTCAAGCCCTCCCGAGATGCCGATAACCAGGCTGTGCAGGCCTGTTGCACGCATGCGCTGCGCCAGGCCCGAGGACTGCAGATGCAGAATTTCCTGGCAGCGCTCAGCCCTTTTGCCGGCCTGGGAGGGAACAAAGGGCGTGCTGTCGGCATAAGAAGGCATAAGGCCGGTTTCCTTAGGATCGGCAGCCTGCACCCGCACATACAAATCCTGTCCCTGAGGCCGGGCCTGAGCAAAGCTTGTCTCGCGCAGGCGCTCGTTGCGCAGCCTTTCCAGGTCTGCCACGGCGCAGAGCAGCCCGTCCCCGCCATGGCCACTGCCCGTGTTCTCGGCGACAATCTGTCCGTTGACAGCCACGATACCGTGCCCGCTGAAAACAAGGTCCGTTGTGCTCTCGCCAGGACCGGAAGACTGGTAGGCATAGGCACAGAGCAGCCGGCCCGACTGCATGCGCACCAGATCGCGCCGCCAGGCAGGCTTGGTGGCCACATCATTGGATGCCGAGGGATTGAGAATAATATTGGCGCCCATTACGGCATGCCTGGCGCTTGGCTGCATCGGCGCCCACAAATCCTCGCAGATTTCGCAGGCAATGCTGAGCCCTGACGGCGTCTCCACCAGGAGATCCGGCGTAAAGGGCACTGTCTGGCCGCAAAGGGTGATGCTGTTCCCTGTCCTGAAAGCTGCCGGCGCAAACCAGCGCTTTTCGTAGAATTCACAGGAATTGGGCAGGTACGTCTTGGGCACGACGCCCAGAAGCTTTCCGTCCTGCAGGAAGGCTGCGGCATTGAAAAGCCTGTCGTTCTGCAGCACCGGCAGCCCGGCGCAGACAATGGTCCCGGGGGCATATTGAGCCTGGGCACAAAGCAGCTTTTCCAGCGCATCTTGAGCCCGCCTGACAAAAGCTGCCTGCAGGAACAGATCGGCGCAGGTATAGCCGGTTATGGCAAGCTCAGGAAAAAGCAGCACGTCCGCATCATTTGCACTGCCTGTGCAGGCCCTGCGCATCAGGCCTGTCATCGACTGCACATTGGCATCCGTATTCCCTGTTTCCGTATGAAACAGGCCGCAGGCGATGCTGACAAAGGAAAATTTTCTGTTCACCCTGGCTCCCGCTGCCTTTATTCGGCTTCCTTTTTCATCCGCTGCTTGTTCTCTTCAGAGTGCCTGTAGAGCAGATCCATCTTGGTCTCGTAATAGAGGGGGCTCATGACCAGCTTGTGCAAATGCGGATTCTCAAAGCGCTGCTCTTCCTCCCAGATCTCTTCTTTGAGCTGCCTTGCCACATAGCTGCGTATCTCGTTCAGGGAGGGAAGATCGGCAACTCTTTTGCCATTGCGCATGACAGGCTTTTGCAGCTCCTTCAGGGTAACGCCCTCAAAGCTGCAGCTGCGCCAGGGCTTGGCCGGGTCCACATAGCGGTAGGATACGGAGGTATCAGGCTCTTCGGAATATTTGGTAATGAGGTCGGCTATGGCATGGCCTTCCTTGTTGTAGACACGGAAGACGCGCTTGCGGTCAGGATTGGTAATCTTCTCAACGGTTTCCGAGATCTTGATGACAGGTTCCGTTGTCCCGTCGCGGTGCTCTACGCTGGCCATCTTGTAGACGGCCCCGAACACAGGCTCGGATCTCGCCGTGATAAGGCGCTCGCCCACGCCGAAGCTGTCGATACACCCGCCCTGGTCGATGAGCGACGTAATGGTGTATTCGTCCAGGGAGTTGGATACGGCAATGGTGCAGTCAGTGAGCCCTGCCTCGTCCAGCATGGCCCTGGCCTTTTTGGAAAGGTACGCCAGGTCGCCGGAATCAATGCGCACGCCCTTCAGGCGCTTGCCCATGGGCTCAAGCACTTCCTTTGCCACGCGTATGGCGTTGGGAATGCCGGAATAAAGGACGTTGTAGGTGTCCACCAGCAAAACGGCGCAGTCAGGATAGGTTTCCGCATAGCGGCGGAAGGCAGTGTATTCGTCCTTGTGGTACATGACCCAGGAATGGGCCATGGTTCCGGTCACGGGGATGCCGAACATTTTGCCGGCAAGCACTGTGGCCGTGCTTACAACGCCGCCTATATAGGCAGCCCTGGCCCCGTAGATGGCTGCATCCATGTTATGGGCGCGCCTGGCGCCAAAGTCGGCCACGGCCCTGCCGCGCGCGCCATGCACGATGCGCCTGGCCTTGGTGGCAATAAGGGACTGGTGGTTGAGCTGCGTCAGGATGGCCGTTTCTACAAGCTGGGCATCCATGAGAGGGGCATGCACTGTCAGCATGGGCTCGTAAGGGTACATGATGGTGCCTTCGGGGAAGGCATCAATGTCGCCTGAGAACCGGAAGGAGGCCAGCTTTTCCAGAAACGACTCCGGAAACATGTTAAGGGAGCGCAGGTAGGCTATGTCGTCTGCAGCAAAGTGCATGTTCTCCAGAAAGTCCACCACCTGTTCCAGGCCGGCAAAAATGGAAAAGCCGCCCTTGTCCGGATTGTGCCTGTAAAACACGTCAAAGCAGGCCCAGTCATTTTGTGTATTGTCCAGGGCATAGCCATTTGCCATGGTCATTTCATAGAGATCCATGACCAGGGACAAGTTACGACCAGCAAAAAGACTCATTCCATACCTCCCCGAGGTTGTCCCAAAACATCATTTCAGGCCTTTTTGAGCCAGTGCAGTACAAAAAATTCAGAACAAGGCAGGCAAAGCCTTGTTGTATCAGGCAGAGGCCAATGGGCCTTAGTCATTGTTCAGGACAACGACCTGGCAGCTGGCCATGGTCTGCAGGGCAGCCTTGTGCGCAGCTTCCGATGTACCGGCACAGAGGGATGCATTCACAAAGACGTCCAGTTCCGGAACAAAGCTGCGAATGAGCAGGGCATTGGAGACTACGCAGATGTCCGTGCACAGCCCGGCCAGCTCCACGGAAGTGACAAGCCCGGATTTGGCCATCTCAGCTATCTTTTCGGCAAGATGGACACTGCCAAAGGTTTCCTTGTCAAAGACAGGGCAGTCATGCTCAATGCGGAAGGCGTCAAGGGCATCCACTATTTCCCAGCCGTCGCTCCCTTCAAGGCAGTGTTCCACAGGCAGGATGCGCCCCTCCCTTGAAGACAGGTAGTCTGTATAATGAGTGTCTCTGGTAAACAGGACAGGGCCGGCATGGTTCTGCACCCTGGCCACCAGGCCGGGCACTATGCTCCGGGCCGCAGGACTGCCAAGGGAGCCGGTTACAAAGTCATTCTGGCAGTCTATGACAACAAGGCACTGCTTTTCCATAGTATCCTCTTAGCTGATATATGAAGGCAAAAAAGAACGTACAAAACGTTTCTTTTATGCTATTCCTTTTATGCTACCACAAAACAAGCTGATGGCAAGCTTCATCTGCAACAAAGCAGGAAAAGACAAAGCCAGTCCCGGCGTGCTGACGGGACTGGCAAAAAAACACAACTATGCCCGGGGCTTCAAAAATGCTGCTGTCCGCTAGCAGATGACATTGAGCTGCTTGCCGGCAAGCCAGGAATAGAGATTTTCAAAGACGATGTCGCAGCGGGCTTCCATGGACTCAACCGAGCTGAAGGCCATATGGGGAGTCACGATGGTATTGGGCACCGAGAGCAGGGGATGGTTGGCAGGCAGGGGCGGCTCCTCGTAGAAGACGTCCAGGGCGGCTCCGGCGATCTGGCCCTTGAGCAGGGCCGCAGCCAGGGCATCCTGATCGACCACGCCGCCGCGGGCTGTATTGATAAGGTAGGCAGAGGGCTTCATAAGGGAAAGCTGCTTGGTGCTGATCATGCCCTTTGTCTGGGGAGTAAGCGGCGTATGCAGGGAAACGACGTCGCTCCTCTTGAGCAGATCTTCAAGGGACACCTGCTCTTCAATGGCAGGATCCGTGACCTTGCTTCTGTTGAAGCCTATGACATGGGCGCCGATGGCCCTGCACAGGGCTGCCGTCCTCTTGCCGATGGCGCCGCAGCCGACAATGCCGACAGTCTTGCCGCTGAGAAGCCTGTACTCAAGGCCTTCCTTTCCCTGGGAAGCACGGCATTTGGCCTCGGCCTGGGGAACCTTGCGCAGAAGCTCGATCATAAAGCAGATGCAGAGCTCCGCCACAGCCTGCGTGGCATAGCCGGAAGCATTGGAGACGGCTATGCCGCGGGCTTTTGCAGCCTCGACAGGAATATGGTCCACGCCGGTGAATGCCACGTCAATGAATTTAAGGTTTGCCGACTGCTCGACCACGCTTTTGGCAAGCGGCATATTGGCAATCATGATAACGTCGGCATCCCTGGATCGTTCAAGCTGAACGGATGCGTCCGTGTTTTTGTCATAGACTGCCAGAGAATGACCCATTTCAGCCAGTTTGGCAGCATGCTTGTCAATAATCTCCTTCGCCACGCCAAGTCCTTCCAACAAGACGATATTCATAGTACCTCCTGCCCATACCATGCCTGCCTGCAAGGACAGGCTGGGCATCCCGTATGGCTTTGTTAGGGATGGTGCCGGCTCATTCCCCGGGGGAAAAAGCTTTTCTGTATCCAAACTGCCTCTTCAGATGCGGGAGACGGACAGGGCTTGTGCCCTGCAGCCGCAGCAGGCTGCAATGTATCTTCCGCCATGAAGAGGGAAAAGTCTTTTACATATTTAGGATAAAATGCCAGACTTGTCACTGAAAATTGCCTGCCGGCAGCTGAAGACGGAGCAAATACAGACAAACGGAAATACGCCTGAAAACTATGGAACAGCCTAAACAGCATTGCGGGCCCTGCAAAGCCCGGAAAACAGGGGAAAGTGCCAGCCCGTACCGTCTGGTCAGGGATTTTCTTGCCGATCTTGAGTACAGGCGCGGCGTATCCGGGGCAACAGTGCAGGCCTATGCCGCTGATCTGGATGATTTATGTGCCTTCCTGGCATCCAGATCCATAGATCCTGACAAGCCGGACTCTGTCAGGAAAACGGACATACAGTCATGGCTTGCCTCGCTCTTCCACAAGGGCCTTGCCAAGTCCACCATGGCCAGGCGCCTTTCAGCCATGCGCACCTTTTTCAAATACCTGCATTCCAAAGGCGAGGTTTCAGGCCTCACTGTCATTGAAGTGCGAAACCCCAAGCAGGAACAGCATGCGCCCCTTGCCCTCAATGCCGATGAAACAACCGAGCTTCTGGACAACGGGGCTAAAAAGGATGCCCCCAGGGCCAGGGGCACAACTGAGGAACAGGAAAAGGCATTAAAGCTCCGTGACCTTGCCCTGGCAGAACTGCTGTACGGATCGGGCCTGCGCATCTCAGAGGCCCTGGGCCTCAACAGCAGGGACGTTATTCCTGAAGACGGCTATGTCCGCGTCTTTGGCAAGGGTGCAAGGGAGCGCCTGGCCCCGCTGTCAGACACCTGCATCGGGGCACTTTCCGCATGGCAGCAGGCCCGCCCCTGCATAGCGCTCAAGGACGAGCCGGCCCTTTTTACCGGGGCCAGGGGCGCAAGGCTTGACCGCAGGGAGGCCAGGCGCATCATAGAAAGCCTCTGCAAAAGGGCCGGGCTTGCCCGCACCGTCTCGCCCCACGCCCTGCGCCACAGCTTTGCCACGCACCTTCTGGATGCAGGCGCCGACTTAAGGGCCGTGCAGGAGCTTCTGGGGCACAAGCGCCTCTCAACGACACAGCGCTATACACATGTGAGCCTGAGGCACCTGGTGGAGACGTATGACCACGCCCATCCGCTTTCATCGCTGGCAGATACGGGAAAGGACACGGTAAAAGAGCAGGAAGAAGACAAAAATCAGTCCTGACGCAGGCCACCGGCAGGCATTGCAGGACGCGGCAGCCGCCATGGCAGTGCCGGAAGAGAAAAAAAGCGCAAGGACAGTTTCCAGACCGGTTTTTCCTGGAAAAGATGCAGGGCCAGGAGAGTCTGCACGAAAAAAACACGCATTGTTTCAAACGGTTGCCCTGATGCCGGCAGGCACGCATCTCCAAAGCAACGGCAGTGCCCTGCGAAAAAAGGTTGGGACAAGGTCTTGTCTAACAGACTTGCTTGTGCTATTTTTTACAAAGTCTTTATTTGGGGAAGAGGAATTACTTCCCGTTTCTCAAGCCAGTATACGTTCAGTGTTTCCGCTGCTTCTTTCTGCTATCCGGAAAGAGGGAATGCGGGAGCCATCGAACCGACATCATTTCCATTTTTAGGAGGAAGGCATAGTTATGTCTGCTTTAGTTCTTGGTCATATGAATCCGGATACGGACAGCATCATTTCCGCTGTTGCCATTGCTGACCTGTACAGCAAACGCGGCCTCGACGTGAAAGCCGCCGCCCAGGGCGCCCCCACCCCCGAGAGCAAGTTCGTGCTCGACAAGTTCGGCCTGACCGCTCCCGAGGTTATTGACGACGTCGCCGGCAAGGACATCTACCTGGTGGACTACTCCGACCTCGCCCAGGCTCCCAAGGGCATCGACTCCGCCAACGTGCTGGGCATCGTTGACCACCACAAGCTTGGCGACATCACCACCTCCAGCCCCCTGCTCTGCTGGATCTGGCCCGCTGGCTGTACCTGCACAGTCATCAAGAACATGTATGACTTCTACGGCATCGAGATTCCCGCCAACATCGCCGGCGGCATGCTCTGCGCCATCCTCTCCGACACCGTTATCTTCAAGTCCGTCACCTGCACCGAAGACGACAAGAAGGCTGTCGAAGCCCTCGCCAAAATCGCCGGCGTTTCCGATGTGAAGGCCCTCGGTCTCGAAATGTTCAAGGTGAAGAGCGCCCTCGAAGGTGCCACCATGGACGAACTCGTGCATCGTGACTACAAAGACTTCAACATGAACGGCAACAAGGTCGGCATCGGCCAGCTCGAAGTTGTTGATCTCTCCATGCTCGACAAGTACCGCGCCGGCCTCCAGGCCGAAATCGAGAAGATCAAGGCTGACGGCCGTCACAGCGTGTTCCTGCTGCTGACCGACATCATGAAGGAAGGCTCCGACATGCTCATCGCTTCCGACGACGAGTCCGTTGTCGAGAAGGCCTTCGGCAAGAAGCCTGCTGACAAGCACGTGTGGCTTGACGGCGTTATGAGCCGCAAGAAGCAGGTTGTTCCTCCCTTCGAGACCGCTTTCAAGGGATAACAATTTTCTGATTCCCTCCATGTAAGAGCTCTTGCAAAAAAAACAGACAGTTTGAATGCAGGAGCTCTTCTTTTGAGGCAGCCTTTCAGAAATTCAGACTTTTTCAAAAAAAGTGTTGACAGAAGAGAGGCTGAAGCGTAAAAGCTTATTTGTTCAACGGGCCATTAGCTCAATTGGTAGAGCAGTTGACTCTTAATCAATTGGTTTGGAGTTCGAGTCTCCGATGGCCCACCACTAAGACAATACAAAGTCGGTGATTTTATCACCGACTTTTTTTGTATCCATATACAGGCATACGTTCTTGCGTTCCACGGACTTTTGGAGCAAAAAACAGTCTGCACGGCAGATACTGCATTCTGCTAAACTATTTTGCCAGTCATCCGATAGGTCTATTGTCCGGGGATATATCCCTTATACGTAACAGATATGAACGGAATGTTGTGATGAATATACTTCAGACACTGCTCTCACATCCCATCCTGGGGCCTGTCCTCCCTGTTTTCTGGACAGCTCTGTGCATGACAACCCTTCTTGCCTACTCAGGCCTTGCCTTTATGGTCGGAACGCTTGAAGTGACAGGCGTCCGCACAAAACGGTCTGCGTACCAGAAGGCTGCCAGGCAGCTGGCAATCCTGTGCCTTGCCCTTGGCTGGATTCTCTTAATCTGTTCAAGGATCTATCTCTTTGTGTCCTCGGAAAGCTATGTGCCTTCATCCTTCCTGGCAACAGTGACCGAACTCAGCTGGGGAGCCTTTGGCTTTTCCGTTATCGCAGTCAGCGTGCACTTTGCTGTCTGGAATTTTTTTGAAAAGCACCGCATCTGGCACGCCCTGGTGATCTTTCTGGCCGGAATCAATGCGCTGGCCAGCATATACGCCATTCTCGGAAGCCTCAGGCTTATTGCAGCCCTGGAACTGCCCAATGCGGCCATGCTCACCCTGGCAGACCTCTTTAATTTTACTTTCCCGTCCCCGCTGTACAACGCCATCTTTGTGACGATTCCCCTGACCATGGCCATGCCTGCGGCAGTTGCCCTTGTGTGGCTTGCCCTGCGCCGCAAGAAAGACGATTTCGGCCGCGACTACTACACGACCATCATGAAATGGGTTGCCAGATGGGGCTTTATGGCCTGGATTCCGGTTGTTCTTGTGGCAGGCGTCTTTGTCTACTTTGAAGTGGTCCCGCTTCTTGATGCAGAATCAGAGATTACGCCCATAACGGTTGTCACGCAGCTGGCCCATTTTCTGCCGGCCCTGCTTCTTGCCATATCCATGGGATGCATATCAAAAAGCGCCCTGCCCATGCGCTACAAGGCACTGGCCCTGATAAGCCTGTTCCTGAGCATGCCCTGCGCATACTTTGCTTTTGAAGACGCCACAAGCTTCGTATTTTAGGCTGTCTGTTTACTGTCTACGGCAAAGTCACGATTTTTAGAGGTGTTCCCGAAGCTGCCAGACAAGTCAAGCCTTGGGCATACCGTTGTCAGAGGCTATGTTCGACAGAGCCACATAAAATACAACAGACGTGTCCGCTTCCGTATAAGCATTCGCTGCTTCTGCGTCATCAGCCGCATCCCATTGCAGGCAAGACAGCTCCAGCCAGGATCAACCAGTCAGACACGGAGTTTCTTTGCTGTTTAGAACAGTTCCAGTCCATCTTCGACACGGTCTGTGATTGCCTGCACAGAAGGGGCTTTAAGGGCAAAATGGAACAGCGATGTCAGCTGCTCTGAATCAGAAGAAGCGATAAAGAAATTCACAGACTCAGGAATCGTACCAAAACGATGTATCAGCAGAATCCGCAGCATTCTGCGACAGGCTATGACCTCGCCTCTTTGTTTGCCTTCTTCTCTGCCAATCTTCTCGCCTTTTTGAATGCATAGTTTCATCCAGTTATTAACACTTTCCAGAAACTGTTTGTCTGCATCCCGCGATCTTTTCATTTTAAGAAATTTTTCTGCGAGACCGGTCTGCTTGATATGGTCAGTAATTGCCGGCATGGAAGGTGCTTTGTTGGCAAAAAGAGCGAATTTCGTCAGTGCCTCTATATCAGACAATTCAATATAGGCAGTCACAACTTCGGGAACCGTGCCCAAACGATTTTCCAGCAGAATCTGCACAATCTGTCTTATGCCTTGCTCTCTTCCTAAAGCTATTCCCTGAGGTATTCCCTGAGCCCTTCCTTTATCAATATATTCATATTTCCATCCAGCAGCATTTTCCAGCAACATGTTGTCTGCTCCTACAGATTGTTACATTCAGGATTTCCTGTATGAGTCCGGCCCGCCAATGGTTTGCTTCCATTCCTGTGCAAACTTCTGCTTCATTGTGGCAAACTCAGAACATTGATACGTTTCATTGCCGCTTCACTTTGCAAAAAAGCTATGTGGCCACCCCTGATAGCAAGCATGCATATGCAGATGGTCCCGTTTGCAATACACAGTTATGACAGTGCTTGCGCACCTATGATGTGATACAGTTTGATATGATACGGTTAGTGACAACCTGCACAGAAGGTGCGTTATTTGCAAAAACTGCGAAAGATATCAGATCTTCTGCATCTGAGGAGTTAATATAGGAAGTCACAATTCTGGGAAGCGTGCCAAAACGATCTTCCAGCAGAAGCAGCAAAATCTGCCTTATGCCTTGAGCCCTTCCTATAGCTGTTCCCACAGCTATTCCCTGCTCCCTTCCGTCCTGGATATGTCCATTTTTCCAAATGTCAGTATATTTCGCCAAAAAGTTGCTTATGTCATGCAAATTTTTAAATTTTCTCCCTGACAGGTCGTCATACTTAAGGGGATCTTCATAGTCTGTAGACGTA
>CAVJEZ010000042.1:7712-12421 GCA_963648625.1 Odoribacter splanchnicus | reverse complement strand
CCATATGTCTTCATTACTGTAATCAGTTCCTATCCTGTCCTTAATTAAATCTATCGGGCACAGCAGCTCTGCCGCAAAAGCCCTCTGAGTCTTCTGCCGTGCTGTTTTGTTTGCTGTAGCCGGAAGGATGCGATCTTCTTCCGGGGCAGTAATTGCATCACAAAGTATCCTTGCTACCATAAAGCGCGCAGATGAAGGATGTTTTTTGTTTAATGCAACAGAAAAAACATTATCATTATGCTTTACCGCCAGTCCGAAATTGTCTCTTCTGTCCAAAGAATCATGCAATTGCTTTGTTGATATATCAAGGACACTGCACAATTTATCAGTAGTAAAGACATCGTCAATACCCCAAATATGGCGTGCCTCTTTTGCAAGGCAATAGCCAAATTCCCAGGGGAGCATGCTTCCTTGCTTCTGTTTTGCAGACAGACGCAGCTTGTCGGTATCAGCAATACTTATAACTGTACCATATTTTCTCTTTTCAAGATCTTGTATTTTCTTATTAACAACTTTGTTATTATACAATAGTGCTGACAGTTCCTGTACTGAGGCATGGCCAAAATTATCAGCCATATCCATAATAGCTACAATATCCTGCTCAGGACCTTCTCCTGCATCAAAGCCAAGCATTGCTTCAATAGTACGAAACAATGCCAGATATTTATCATTCTTTTCCTTCTGAACTGTATTCCATAAGGTGCTTACATCAGTACAGCCCAAACGGTTATTGCAGTCAGCAATAAAAGCTTCTACGGCTTCTTCAAACTGATTCGCTGAGGCAAGCCCAGAAAAAAGAGTCGTATAAATAGCCGAAGCCCCGTCACCGCCAGCAGTAGGCAGCGACGTTATGCGGACAGTTTCCCCGTCAGTCTGGAAGCCTATTGTAGGCCAGCTGTATCCGTATCCTGCTGCTGAAAGCATGTGCGACATGCGCCAGTCAGTTGACGGCCTTAAGGATGAAGGGGTTGGTTCCCAGCGAAGCCTCCACCAGTTTGAAGCAAACCACAGTGCCATAGGATATGGGGCAAGCGGCACTGAAGACTTTTTCTGGCTGTTACAGATATCATAGTTGTCGGTCAGATTTTTTCCTGACAAATCTATGGAAATATCAGCGATAACATCCTCGCAGCTGACATCTTTCTGGTTTGGCAGCCAGTTTGTGGTAATGGAAAAAATTTCATTCATTGCAGCTGAAGCAGTTATGACAAGGCTTTCCTGAACAGCTTCCAGCCCTGACTGCACACCCGTACCAGCTGCTGTTCAAGCCAGTACAGAGGAATGGCAGCGATAAAGGAGGCTATAAAGGTTCCGCCTGAAAGCACAAGGATATGGCTTGCCGTGTTCGTTCTGATATTGAACCCGGTTTTCTGCTGAATTGTTTCCAGCATAAGCATATGCAGCAAATACATCCAGTATGTATGCCTGGCCACATAAGACAGTATTCTGCTGTCAAAAGCGATATCCTTTACAGCCACTAATAGCGATGAGGCCTGCAAGACAGCCAGCGGGGACATTGGCAGGAGGAAAAGCTGCTGGGGCTTGCCTGTCTCAAAGGAAAAATGCACTGTCATGTAGTAGATAAGGTACGAGCTCACAAGATACATCATGCCTGCTACCACACGTAAGCGCACATTCACATGCACCTTTCTAAGCAATGCTCCCAGAAAGAAGTACCCCATATATCCGAAGAAGTACTCGCAATTGAAGCGCTTGAAAGGATCAATATCCCAGCCGTAATACTGTTTTGCACAGGCATACAGCACCGCAGAAGCCAGCCAGAGGATGACATAATACCAGGCAATGCGACGGCCTTCCCTGGTGGCAAAGAGAGGCTCAAACAATGGCACGCTGAGGTACAGGCCTGTCAGTGCATACATAAACCACAGATGAAAATTGACTTTCCCACTGGCTATCTTGAGCAGCCATTCAGAAAGCGTCCAGTGGCGTACAACAAGATAGATGACAAGGATGCCGGCAAAAGGGATGAGGATACGGGCAAGACGATGCTGCAAAAACTGGCCAAGTGTCAGGCTCGTCTTGCCGGTCAGGAGAAAATAGCCGGACAACATGAAAAAGATCGGAACGGCCATGCGGGTCGGCGCATCTATGAAAACACAGGTCGTCCAATAGTCTGAAAAGCTGTAAAAACCCTGGGCAGCTACGTGAATGACAATGACGCCCAAACAGGCAACAACCCTGAGAATATCAGGTCCGGCTAACCGCTTCTGATGCGTTTCTGACGCAGAAAAATGGGGGGGGTGTCAATAATTTCAAGTACTTAGCTCCTATTTTACGGCTGAAAAAGGAGAGGATAGGGAAGAATTCCAAAGCCTCCGGGACTCATTTTGAAAAGAGAATTTCCAACATGTTTGGGGCACGATGACTAAAGCCAGGGCACGGCAGTCATGCCAGTTATGACAAGGCTTTTCCGAACTGCTTCCAGCCCTGGCTGCACACCCGTACCAGCTGCTGTTCAAGCCAGTACAGAGGAATGGCAACGCCAAAGGAGACTATAAAGGTTCCGCCTGACAGCACGAGGATATGGCTTGCCGTGTTCGTTGTGATATCGAATCCGGTCTTGTGCTGAATTGCTTCCAGCACAAGCATATGCACAAGATACATCCAGTATGTATGCCTGGCTACATAGGACAACGCCCTGCTGTCAAAAACAACATCCTTTAACAGCACAAAAATGGAGACTCCCTGCAGCACTACAAGCGGATCCGTATCCAGTAAAAAAAGAAACTGCGGCTTTCCCGTCTCAAAAGAATACTCCACGGTCATATAGTAGATGAGATAGGTTGCCACAAGGTACAGCACTATTGCTACTGCGCGGCCTATGGCATTAACTCGTACTGTTTTTAGCAGGGCCCCCAGAAAGAAGTATCCCATATTTCCGAAAAAGTACACAAAATTGAAACTTTTAAAGGGATCGGCTGTCCAGCCGTAATACTGCTTTGCAAAATCGAAGAATATCGCAGAAAACAGCCAGATGAGGACATAATACCATGCAACAAGCCGGCCTTCCTTAGTAGCAAAGAGATGCTCAAACAAGGGCACGCTCAGGTACAGTCCTGTCAGCGAATACATAAACCACAGATGAATGCTGACTTTCCCATTAAGAATATTGGCCAGCCATTCCGAAAGCATCCAGTGACGCACAACGAGGTATATGACAAGAGTACCGGCAAAAGGGATGAGGATGCGGGCAAGGCGGTGCCGCAAAAAACCGACCAAGGGGCAGGCTTGTCCTGCCGGTCAGGAGAAAATAGCCGGAAAGCATGAAAAAAATGGGAATGACCAGCCTGCCTGACGCATCAGCAAGGACACAGGTCGTCCAATAGTCTGAAAAATTGTGAAAGCCCTGGGCAGATACGTGGACAACAATGACGCAAAAACAGGCAAGGACCCTGAGAATGTCAGGTCCGGCCAGACGTTTTCGGCGAGGTTCTGACTCGGACAAACCGGCAGTCTGAGCACATAATTCCAAACACTTGTCTCCTGTTTTTATCCGTGCCAGGGTACGTTGCGCCCTATGGCCTTTTCAGATTCTTCACCACAAGATAGACGCTGTTTTCCCAGACTACAGGACCAGCCTGTTCTTCCAGAAGTTCCCTGTCCTCTTTCCTGTCAGAGACAATGTAGCAGGCTCCTGTTCCGGCCCCGGTACTGATATAGGCTGTCGGCGACTGCCGCAACTCTTTCAGTATGTCTTCCCACTTGTGCAGCAGAGGCAGATTTTTGGCGTAATAAAGATAGCAGGCATCTTTCCAGCACCAGGTAAGAGGCCTCTTGGCGATATAGCGTATGGCCTGATCCTCAAAAGAGGCAAAGACAGTGTCACCCGGACTTGTCACCTTCTGCAGGGCTTTCAGCATGTCGCTTCTGGCAAGCTTTGCTGCATACGCCTTTTCATATCTGTCCTTGTCCAGGGCATACCAGTAATACGGCAGGCTCACCTTTGCCATGGTATGCAGTCCGCCAAGGAAAAAACCGGCACACACGGCTACGCATACAAGCAGGCAGATCCTTTTGCCGGCAATCCTGTCCTCTGCGGCAAGGCGCCAGAGCAGGTTGCAGCCAAGGAAAATCAGGAACATCCATAAAAAGGGAAGGAAGCGGTGCACGCGCACCAGATCAAATTCCAGATGCACGCGCCCCAGGGCAGCACTGACAAGCTGGTCTGCCAGGAAGAGTGCTATCACGATGTAGACGCCGGCAATCCACAGCCAGATGTGCCGGCATAAGAGCTTTTCCTTTTCAGATCCTTTTCTCAGCAAAAGCCACGTGGCACCAAGGGCCAGGGGCAGCACAGGCAAAAGGGTATACTGCCTGTAAAACTGAAGCATGCCCTGCCAGTAGTCTGCGTATTCCGCATCAAAGCGTGTACGCAGTATTTCCTGCATATAGGACACTTCGTCCGCTGACAGCACCATGCCCGATGAATGCAGGTAGGTGGCAGCATACGGAAGGATGCCGATGACAAAGCACAGGCCGGCAAAGCAAATCCAGATCCAGTGCTTCACCAGCGAACAGCCCTGCTGCCTGCTGAACGCCAGGCTGAGCCATATTCCGGCGGCAGCCGGCAGGGCGCTGACAGGATGTATGTACACGGTCCCTGCCAGCAGGAACAAAAGCAGGGGCCACCATTTTGGCCTTTGCAAAAGGCAGAGAAGCGCGCACAAAAAAAGGCCGTAGAAGCCGTT
>CAVJEZ010000042.1:5584-7456 GCA_963648625.1 Odoribacter splanchnicus | reverse complement strand
TGGGTGGCAAAATTGGACACGTCCCCAAAAGAAAAATCCTGTACAAAATACTCAGGATTGCCAATGGATGCCGCGATAGAGCAGTACATGGCCGGATCTGTCGCCAGTTCAACGCCGTTAATGGATGATCCGATGCGCCCGAAGTGCATAAGAAGGGCAAAGCAGAAGATGCCCAGTGTAATGAGCACGTCCTGCCGGTTAAGTCTGTGAGACATTGGCCTGTCCAAAGTATCCGTATATGAATATAGCTCGTACTGAGCTTATCGTTCCGTTATATCAAGCAGTGCGGCGGTATCAGGCACTGGTGTAGCCCTGACAAAGATGCGCCAGCCCCAAAGGCTTGGCCAGCAGCCTGCCAATGGCCTGCTGGCAGCTGTCAGCAGGCGGGTGAGTGTGCCTTCCCCGAGGGATCTTCCGTAAGGAGCAGGCGAGCCTTTTTTTTCTGTCACGCAAAAACCTGCCGTGGCCAGAAGCTTTGTCAGGGAACTGCAGGTGTAGAGGCGTTTTGCCTCTTCTGACGGCCTGTCATGCCCGCAGCGGCTGAAACGTCCGAAAAGCAGTGACAGCCGTGTAGTCAAAAAAGCCACATTGGCGCTTGAAACCAGGATGGTTGCCTTCTTGTTGCCGGCAAGGCGGGCATGCAGGTCCAGGAGGAACTGCCTGGGATTGGGCTCGCTCTCAAGATTGTCTGCAAGCACAACCATGTCCAGGCTCTGCCAGGGGATGTCGTCTGCCTCTTCAAGGGAGCCGGACAGCGTATATACCTGGCAGTGCTTTTGCTCGCGCAAAAGCCCGCTCACCTTCCCATTGCCGTTTTCTGCTACAAGCACAGTGCCTGAATCCGGAACAGAGTCCCTTATGGTCTCAAGGGCCGGCTTGTCGGCATACAGGCCTGACTCCGAGGCATCTGTTTCTCCTTCAATCTCAAATCTGGCATCATGCAAAAGGCCCATCTTGATAAGACGGGCCTTGAGCGATGTCCTCAGGATACGCATGGCGTACTGCACGCCGTTGACACGGCAGATCTCGTCTCCATAGAAGGTGGGAATGGGAAGCTCGACAATCTTTCCCCCGCTGAACACGACCTGGATGATGATTTCCGTATCATAGTCAAAGCCGTCGCTGTTGAGGGACAGGGGCAACCTGCGCAGGCTGTCCACACGGTAGAGGCGGTAGCCGCTGTGAAATTCTGTCAGATGGGTTCCCAGGAGCCAGTTCTGCACTGTTGTCAGAAATCTGTTGGCAAAAATCTTGTATACAGGCATGCCGCCCTTGCGGGCATCGCGGACAGACATCATGCGCGATCCGTAGACAGCATCAGGCATCTTTCCGGGACCGGCAAAGGGACGCAGAAGGTCAGGCAGGCATTCCGGAGCATACTGGCCGTCGCCATGCACCATGGCCACCACGTCAAAGCCGTTGTCCATCGCATACTGGTAGCCAAGCTTCTGGTTGCCGCCGTAGCCATGGTTTTCCGGCGAACGAAGGACGACACAGGGGCACCAGAAATTTCCACTCAGCTTTTTGGCTGTTTCAAAGGTATTGTCCTTGCTGCCATCGTCAATAACAAGAACCGAAACCTCATACGACAAAGCCAGTGTGTCCGGTATGCGGGCAAGTACGCTGGCAATAGTGTGTTCCGCTTCGTAAGCGGGTATAAAAATAAGAACACGAAGCATGTAACAACCTTCTGAACTGAGAGGAAAGAGCCCGGCAACCGGCATAAGCTCCTGGGAAAAGACAAAAAATACGGTGCAAAAGCAAAGCGCAGCTATGCACTGCCTCTCGGCCGGTCCGCCCCATCCTTTTTTTGCTGCCCTGACAAAAGGACGATGCAAATGCCCGTTTCACTGGCTGCCTGTACACAGTTCC